>JAQTMM010000020.1 GCA_028714335.1 Dehalococcoidales bacterium | reverse complement strand
TGGGTAGTGAGGCTCCGATTATCGCCAAGGCGTGCGCCGAAGCTCTTAAAATCAATTATCTTGATAGGGAAATTATCGACCGTGTGGCGGAAAGGCTGCGGCGCCCCCGGCAGGCGATTATCGCCAAGGAGATATTGCCCACCACCTTCGGCAAGCGCATTGCCCGGGCGTTAGAAGACGATTTTACCAGGGTGGGCTACTCTATCACCACCGGCCCCGGCGAGGGCAATCCGTTTCTCGATGATTTGCATTATATCAAGGGACTCAAATCCGTTTTCCGCGAGCTGGTTAAAAGCGACTCTATAGTCATCAACGGCAGGGGCAGCCAGTTTATTCTCAAGGATTACCCCCGCGTGCTGCACGCCCTGATAGTAACTCCGCTTAACGTAAGGGTAAAACGCGTCATGGAACGGCTGGGCATCAGTGAAAAAGCGGCTAAACAGAGGATTGCCAAGTATGACAACTCGCGGCAGACGTTTATTAAAAAATACTTTAAAGCTGAACTGGAAGACCCGATACATTACGACCTGGTGATAAACACCAACTACGTAGATATTAAGACGGCGGTAATGATGATTATTAAAGCATCGTCTTTTAAAGGCAGGCCGGTAAGAAAACTAAAGTAGTGAACTATTGAAGGGATTGTTATGTGGGAACAGATGTATATAGGTATTACGCTTAAGCAGATAGTGATATCTGCAGCCGTGGTGGTGGCGTTCATTTTGCTGGCGTGGGGTGCGCGTTTCCTGATGGTTAAGGGCATCAATAAACTGACCCACGGCACCAAAATCAGCCTGGCAAAGAGTATGATATCAGCTCTCCAGGTGCCATTAATCATCATCGTTGTCCTGGCGGGCTTTTATTTAGCGTCGTACCTCATAGCACAGGAAAATACCACTTGGTCTTATGCCGTAAAAGGTCTGGCCAACGCTCTGGCGGTGATGGGTATATATCTGGTTATTGCCGCCATTGGGACTTTTATCCGTTGGTACCGGGAAGAAGTCACCGCCAAGAAGAAAAACGTCGGTATGACCATTCGCTTCATGTCGCTGACCTGGTTTCTGCTGATACTGACATCCATCTGGCTGGCGATTATGGTGTCACTAAGCATCTGGGGCCACAACATAGATTTAGTGACCGGCTGGCTCGGCGACCACGGCTGGCGGATTGCCATGATTATCGGTATATCGCTGGCAGTTATTATCAGTTCGGGTGAAATCGTCCCCAGGTTCATCTCCAGCACCGTCATCCGCCGCCGTAATGAAACACAGGAAGCGCTTAGAAAAAGAAATGCTACACTATCCAAGGTGCTGGCCACCACCATTCAGGGTTTCATCATCTTCATCGCCATTTTCATGATACTATCAGAACTATCGATAGATATTACACCTGTCCTGGCCAGCGCGGGCGTCGTCGTCATTGCTATCGGCTTTGGCGCGCAGACGATGGTTAAAGACCTTTTCGCAGGTTTCTATATCATCATCGAAAACCAGTATCAAATTGGGGATTGGGTTAAAATAGCCGATGTTGAAGGTACGGTTGAAAGCATTAATTTAAGGAGAACCGTTCTCAGGGACTTCTATGGAATTGTTCACATCGTTCCCAACGGCGAAATACGCGTCGCCAGCAACTATACTAAAGAAAAGTCTGCCGTAAACATGAACATTAACGTATCATATAATGAAGACTTGAATCAGGTAATTAAAGTTATCAACAGAGTATGCAAAGAGCTTGCCGAAGACCCGGAGTGGGCGCCGTCTATTATTAAAACGCCTCAAGTATTAAGGGTGGAAAAGCTGGGCGATTCCGGCATTGACATTAAGATACTTGGGGAAACCCGGCCGATGCGCCAATGGGAAGTGATGGGAGAACTGCGATTGAGGATTAAGAATACCTTTGATAAAGAGGGCATTGAAATACCGTGGCCTCACACCAAGGTTTACTTCGGTAATGCCATGCCCCAGCTCAAGAAAAAACCCAGGGTAACCAGGCGGAAATAATCAGGCGCTTACTAATAAGAGGTGACATATGTGTGTAATAACCATTCGCGGTCAGCTGGGCAGCGGCGCCCCGGAGATAGGCAAGATGGTGGCGGAATCTTTGGGTTACGAGTACGTGGACCGGCAGATTATTGCGGAAGTAGCGGCGAAACTGAACTACCCGGAGCAAAAAATCGAACAGCAGGAAATGCCGCCGGCGACGCTGTTCCGGCGCATTAAGGACGCCCTAGAGCACAGTTATCCTCCAGTGCCGGATACCGCGGGGCTTAAGACGACCGAGATATTACTGTCGCCGTCAGCCATCCCCCTTGACGACAACAGCTACCTCAATGGGCTTAAGTCGGTTATCGAGAGTTTGGCGGAGGATAAGTCCATCGTCATCCGCGGGCGGGGCAGCCATATCATCCTTAAAGACCGCCCGGACACGTTTCACATACTGGTCATCGCCCCGCTGGCAACACGCCTCAAGCGCATTATGAAAGAACGGAAGCTCGACGAGAAAGCCGCCATGAAAGCCATTAACAACTTTGATAAAAGCCGGCGCGAGTTTATCAAGAGGTATTTTAAAACCGAGCTGGAAGACCCGATGTACTATAACCTCGTTATCAATACGGAGCAGTTAAATTGTGCAGCGGCGGCATCCATTATCTATGACGCCGTATCAAAATAGAGCGCTGCTTAAAGACGGCGTTCCTTTCGTTTTTTAATGTAGCGGTAGATGTACTCAATCGCCAACACAGCGCCCAGCGTGATTAGCATTCCCCAGAAAGCATTACGCTGGGTTTGCCACTGATAGAGAATAAGCCCGCCAAAAACGGCGCACAGGATAACCATATTCACAATCAATAGTGTCTTATTGCCGCCCACCTCTTTTACCAGGCGGTAGTGAGATATCAGGACGAAGATATAGATAATAGTGAAAATGGCGCTGATGATGGATGCGATGGCGCCTATGTTAAAGGTGAGGGCGAACACCAGCCCCAGCCCCGCCGTGATATAAAGCCCCTCGGTGGAGTGGTGCCAGGCTTTCCTCTCAAAAAATTGCGGCAGCTCCCTGTCTTTAGCTAATGCGTAGGCGATATTCGCGCCGCCGTAAAGCGTGGCGTTTAAAGCTGATGTTATAGAAAAAAGCGCGCCGATGGAAATCAACGTAAAACCAAAGTTCCCCAGGAAAGGCTCTGCCGCCACCGCCAACGCGTTCTCCTCCGCTTTAATAAGGTCGGGGAGGGAAAGGTTGCCGATGGCTGCCAGCGATACAGTTACATATACCACCATCACGATGGCGATGCTGATAAATATGGCGCGGGGCACGTTTTTGGGGGCGTCTTTAATATCCTCGGACGCGTTGGTCACTAGCCCGAAGCCCATATACGATAAGAAGAATATCACCGCCGCCGATAGCGTCCCCTGAACGCCCGATGAACTCACCGTGGGTGTAATGTAGTCGGGGTTGATTTTGGATAAGCCCAAGACGATAAAGACGCCCAGTATCGCCAGCTTTAGAATCACGATATAGAATTCCGCCTTGCCCACCGCCTTACTCCCAAAAGAATTGAGCGCGGTAAAGATGGCTATCAATATAACCTGCGTAATGCCGGCAGAAAGCGCCGTCTCGCTGATGTGCGCCAGTGGTAAAAAGTAACCGGTAAACCCTTTAGCGAACAGGGAAATGGAGACGACGTAGCTAAGCCACATTAAAATGGACAGCGCCCCGGTGACCGGATTATCCCCGATGCCTTTAAGGATGAAGGCAATAGGCCCGGCGTTGGAGATTATCTTCCCGCCCAGTTTGGCGTAGGAATATGCCACGATTAATGCCAGCAGACCGGATAGTATAAATGCTTCGGGCAGGTTCTTACCGGCGATTTGCGCGCCGACGCCAAACACGGAAAAGATGCTTGCACCAATCATTGTGCCGACGGCAATCGAAACAGCTTCCCAGAGCCCTATCTTTTGCTTTTCCATTTTGAATAAAATATTATACCGATGGGCTGGTTATTTCAAGGAGAAAGCTTAAAAAGGAAACTTAAAGATGGATTGGTGGTACCCCAGGGGCGATTCGAACGCCCGACACGCGGTTTAGGAAACCGCTGCTCTATCCATCTGAGCTACTGGGGTACGCTCAAGTTCAATTCTAACAAGTGAGTGGGTACTCTGCAACTGGTTTTAAAGCTGTTGTTTCCTGGTTAAAGTCACTACATCAAAGCTTTAATGCCGTTAACATGATACGTCAACAGGACGCGCAGATTTTCTTCAGCCCACTCTTTACTGCGGTAGTCTTGAAGAATCTTTAAAAGGCCGTCAATATAATTGGCGGCGATGATGCTAAGCATATAGCCCTGGCTTTCTTTAATCGTGGTGCTGCCGGGCTGGCGGACGGTTTCCGTCAGGTGCATCCGCATTAAGCCGACCATTTCCTCTTTGGCTTTTTCATACCTGGTGCCGGCGCTTTTTTCCGTCAGGATGATGAGGAGCTGGCGCTGACGGGCGTCCATTTGCAATAGGGAAGCGACGACGCCGTCAATGAACGACTGGAAGTTTGAACCGCTCAAGCCCTGCTTCAACGATTCCTGCATGGATTTGCGGAACAACTCTTTTACCTGGTTGAACACCGGCTCGACGATGCTGCTGAAAAGCTGCTCTTTGCCGGGGTAGTAGTTATAGGTATTGCTGACGCTGATACCCGCCGCTTTAGCGATTGTCCGCATCGAGGCTTTTTCGTAGCCCTGCTCGTCGAACTCCCTTACCGCGGCGGCGATGATGTTGTTTCTGACTTCGTCTTTTAGCGTCTGCATTAGCTAACACTCGTTCGTTATTATAGCACTCAAATGGGTAAAAATCAAGATGAAATAACCGGATTTTTAGGCAAAAGAAAGGGGGGAAGTGGCTTCCTTCCCCCTTTTAACTCTATTGAACTTTAAGGTCGCTGACAGCCGCGCCGCTAATGTCCACTATCGCCGCTCCGCCGTCAATGAGGAGTGCCGCCCCGGTCATAAAGGAGCTTTCCTCGCTGGCTAAGAAGCTGCAGATGCCGGTTATTTCTTCCGGTTTGGAGACACGCCTTAACGGCACGTTGTGCGAGAAGTAATCCAGCGCACCCTGCTTATCCGTCTTCATCGCGTCAGCCATCGGCAGAATCATCTCGTCGAGCAGTTCGGTGTCAATGCCGCCGGGGCACACCGCGTTGACCCTTATCTTGTTCGGGCCGTAGTCCAGCGCTATCTGCTGTGAAAGCATTATCAGTCCCGCTTTGGCAGTGTTGTATGCCGGGCAGGCTGGTAAACAGCGCGTGCCGCCCAGCGAGGCGATATTGATAATCGAGCCGCCGCCGTTCTTTATCATGTAGGGGATGGCGAAGTGCGCCAGCAAAAAAGGCCCCGTCAGGTTGATGTCAATGACAAAGCGCCAGTCTTTAGGCGCGAGGTCGGCGGCACGCCCTTTAACGTCGGACGCGGCGTTGTTGACCAGCACGTCAATCTTCCCGCCGAATTTAACCGTCTCCTCGACCATTCTCTTGGCGTCCTCGTCTTTTGAGACGTCGCCCTGGCAGATGCCTACCGAGCCCTTGGGAAAGGTCGCGGCGGTCTTTTCCAGCGTCTCTTTATTACGGCCGGAGATGACCACTTTAGCCCCGTCCTGCACAAAGCGCTTTGTAATGGCTAATCCCAGGCCGCGGCCCCCGCCGGTGATTAATGCAACTTTTCCTGTTAAATCCATTTCTAATTTCCCTCCTCGTTATTTTTGGGCGGCGGCGGGTCGTCTTCCCTCTCGCCGGTTAGTGATACTGCCATGCAAACGTACGGTCTTTCTATTTTGTTGGTAATGATGGGGCAGTGCCAGACCCCCGCCGGCGCAATTAAGACCGATGGTTTATCAAAGGTGTACTTTTCTTCCTTGCCCAGCTCTCCGATGGATATTTCAACCTCGGCGCCGAGTTCATCAAGATGGTGCGGGTCGGTGCCGATAAAGAACACGGCTTCATCATACTTATGGACGTGGGGCTTGCGGGACATGCCGGTGATGCCGGTGTTATAACCGCAGGCGTAGATGACGTGCAGCTTTAAGCCCCCCAGGTCTTTAGCCCCCACCCCGAAAAGCGGGCCCATCGGTGTTTTGTGAAAGGGTATTTCCGCCAGGTATTTTGCGTATTTTCCTTCTGCCATATTACTCCTTAATTTTCTTTCTCAAATCTGCCAGCAGCTTGTTAACGCGCTTGCGGTGCGCCGGCCCGCCGGGCCCCGGTTTCATTTGGGGGGTGTATTCCATCTCCGGCAGGTTTTCCAGCACCATGGGGATTTTCTGGAAGGGTATGGATATCAGGAACAAGCCGGGCGGGAAGATGTTCAGCTGGTTCATGCCCTGGCCGAGTCCCGTAATATAATAATTAAGTTCGCCGTTGACGACGGGATAAACGTAAATCCAGGCACAGGCTACCACCGGCGTGGCTTTGCTGACGAAGGGTTCGCCGGTGGAAAAGTTCACCGACCGCAATATCGTCCTGGCTTGCGGCAGCTCGGCGGTGATGACTAACAAATCGGGGTCAAAGGTCATCTTGTCTACTGTTGCAAACACGACGTACTTTACCGAGTTCTTAGGCATATAGGGGATATAGTTATACAAAGCGCGGCAGGCGGAGGCGCACTTGAATAGCTTATCCTCCCCGCCCAGCGCCCCGCTGATTAATACCGGGTCAGGTTCGGCCATGCCGAGTATCATCTGCTCGATGCCGACGCATACCCAGTCGGTAGGGGCAACGTAAAATGAGTTGCCTGCCTGCGCTTCCTTAAGCATCTCGCAAAAGTTGAGTTCTTTAGCGATGCGCTTAATACCCTTGGGCCTAATTGATGTAAAGAGGACGCCCACCGGCTTCCTTTCAAAATTGAACCTATCCAGTACGGAATAATCGGGCTTTTTTGCTGCCATTTTGGCCTCCTGAATTATAATTATACTTTTCCGCTTAGTTTTATCGCCATCTGCATATGCGGTTTTTCAAACTTCTTCCAGGTCAGCCTGCCGTGCGGCACGTTGCGGGGGATAAACAAAGCGGTGGTGGCGGTAATCAAATGCTTTTCGTCGCCCAGGTACCCCTCGATTTCCCCACCCAGATATTCTGGGTGTTCCGGGTCGGCGCCGATGTTGATAATAATCTCGTCGTAGTCGTGTGATTCCATAGCCATGTGTATGGCGTTAGGCTTGGGGTGCTGCCGAATCCAGTTGTACATGATATTGACGTTGCAGCCAGGCACCAGGTCTTCGTTCATTAAAAAGCCGCCGGGCGCTTTATCTTTAACGGTCAGGGGTATGCGGTATTTATCGTATTTAGATTCGGTCACAACAAGCCTCCTTGAATAAAATACACAGGGCAGTCTCCCATATAATATAAAGTTGTTGCCGGGGATATTCAAGTTGGCTTGATGGGTGAAGTTTTAAGCCAGGTATCTCTTCTGGAGTTCGGGGTCATATTTGGCCCTGCGGCCGGGGCACTTTAGCTGGGTGCAGAGCTGACAGCTCAAGAACCCCGACTCGTTGGCGAAGATAAAGCCGGAGCGGCTTTTTATCGGTTTCATCACTCCGCCGGCCGTTAATGTTACCCCGATTTGGCTTTGCGGATCTTTAAATAATTCAAAAAGCGGCCGCTGCTCGGTGATGCGCCAGTCCTCGATTTCGCCGGGATTAAGCAGGGCGTATTTGGGGATATTGTGTTCTTTGCTGATGTGTTCCGCCAGGGCATCCACGGCGTTGACCAGTACAACAGTCTTAATACTGTCTAAAGCGAATTGCTTCATCATCTCCTGCGCGGGAATGTGCAGCTCATCCAGCTCTTTGCCGATGGTGGCGATGAAGGGGTAAACCGTTTCCTGCCCCTGCATCAGTTTATTAAGCACCTTGCTGGTGAACTTTACGCCATCAATCTCTACAGTGGAGCTGTCAATAATGCGCGGGCGGGCTACACGGTAAATCCCCCTGGGGCGCGCTACTTTTTGTGCAGTCTCCGCCAGTTCAGCAGCTAAATTCGCCAGCCGGTCGCCCATCCTGCCGTTACGCAGTATCCGCGTCACCGCTTTAATGTCTATCACGACGGGCAGTTCGAGTTGATAGGTTCCGTTTTCTTCCATAAATAAGTACGTCTCTATATTGAGGATAAAGAATTTCAAGAAGGGCTGTCAAATTAGGCGTTTAAATTTGAATGATTAGGCAGTGAAAGAGTACAATCAGGGCAGACTGGTATAACACTGTTACTATCTGCAAGGAGGACGCCGCCGATGCAAGCCGCCTTTATCGTTGCCCCCCGCAAGTTTGAAGTAAGGGACATCCCCATGCCCAAAATTACCCCCGACGAAATGCTGGTGAAAATCGAGGCCTGCGGCGTCTGCTCCAGCGATATGCCGCCCTACGTTGATTCGCAGAGCGAGGAGATGAAAAAGCGCAATCCCTTTCCGCGCCGCGCGGGGCACGAGCCGGCGGGTACGGTGGTGGAGGTGGGGAAGAACGTTAAGGGCTTTAAGGAAGGCGACAGGATAACCGGCTTCTGGCCTGCTGACTGCTACGCCGAGTACACCGCCTGCAACCCCTCCGACCGAACAGCGCGCGGCCACGGCTCGGTCATTGAGAAAATACCCGACGGCGTGCCGTTTGAATACGCCCTCGGCGAGCCATTAATGAGCATTACCTCGATTACCCGCACCGCCACGCCGGAGTTCGGCGACTACGTTTTCCAGGTGGGGGCGGGCTTTATGGGATTGGGCATTATCGCCGGGGTTTCCAGCCCGAAAATCAGGGAGTACATCGTCGCCGACCTCGATGACAACCGCCTTAAGCTGGCTAAAGAACTCGGCGCCACCATCACGCTGAATCCCGGTAAGGTGGACGTGGTGGCGGAGGTTATGAAAATCACCGGCGGCAGGGGTGTTGACGTGGCTATCGAGGTGGTCGGGCACCCCCCGGGCGTTAAGATGGTCGGGGAGGTCATCAAAACCAACCGCGCTAAAATTATCATGGTCGGCTGGCATCAAACGCCGGACACCTACGAGCTGTTCAACTGGATAAAGTGCCCCATCATCTACAGCCCGCAGGGCATCGGCATGTCCACCGACTATCAAAGCGAATTATCCCGCGCCATGTGGGCGGTGAAGCAGGGCGTTTTCCCCATGCCAAAGCTGGTGACGCATAAGTACAAGCTGGAGGACATCGATAAAGCCTTCCAGGATAATTTGAACAGAACACCGGGCTACATTAAGGGCGTGGTAATGCCGTTCATGAAGTAGCTATATTGTTTGACACTTTTACCCTGTATAGCTACACTGATGATTGACGCAACCCGCGCCGCTATATCACGATACAAAGAAAGGAGCCGCTATGGCTAAAAAGAAATCGTTTATTAAGCTCCAGCACGTTGGAGTGGTCGTTAAGGATATTAAAAAAGCCATCAAGTATTTCGAGTCGCTGGGTATTGGACCTTTCACCGCGCCGGGCGTTAAAAAGGGCCAGCCGCCCGTCTTCTCCATCCCCTTTAAAGGAGAGCTCCACGGTAAGCCCGCCGAGTGGACGACCACCATTAGCTTTGCCAAGATAGGCGACGTTGAGCTGGAACTGCTGGAGCCCACTAAGGGCAAGCAGGCGCTTAAAGAATCGCTGGATAAAACCGGCGAGGGACTGCACCACATCGGCTTTTTGACCGACGACATGGACAAGGAAATCGCCAACTTTAAGAAACAGGGCGTCGGCGTCTGGACGCTTGCCCGCGAGGATGACGGCGGCGGCTTTCTTTACTCCAACCCCACCCCCATTGGCGGCATTGCTATCGAGTTCAGGCAAATCGGCAAAAAGAAGTAATCACAAGGAGGTTCGCCATGCGCGCAGCCGTTACCCGGGAAGCCGGGATTATAAAAGTTGAAGAAGTTGCCGACCCCATTATGGCGCCCGACCAGATAAAGGTAAAAATAGCCTACACCGGCATCTGCGGCACCGACCCGGAGAACCTTGAACAGCGGTTCGGCTTGATGCCGCCGGAATCATATAAACAGGCGCGCATTTTAGGGCATGAAGCCTCCGGCACGATAGTTGAAATCGGCAAAGATATTAAAGGCAATTTTAAAATAGGGCAGCGCGTGGCGATGAACTTCCGCAGCGCCTGCGGCCATTGCTACTACTGCCAGAACGGCATGGAGCACTTCTGCCTCACCGCCGAGGGCTCTTCCGGCTCCTTCGCGGAATACGCCGTCTACCCAGAAAGCGCCATCTATCCTTTGCAGGACGACGTTTCGCTGGAAGTCGGGGCGCTTTTAGAGCCGGTATCCGTCGCCGTTCACGCTATAGACCAGGCTAAGGTACGCACCGGCAGCAGCGTGGCTATCTGCGGCGGCGGGCCCATCGGACTACTCTGCCTGGAGGTAGCGCTTAAAGCCGGCGCCGCCAAAACCCTCCTCTCCGAGCCCATCCCCGCCAAGCGCGAACTCGCTAAAAAGCTGGGCGCCGATGTTACCGTTGACCCCTTTAAAGAGGACATTATAGCAGTCGGCAAAAAGATGACCAATGGCCGCGGCTTCGATGTTGTAATTGACGCCAGCGGCAGCGTCAAAGCCGCAAAGGATTGCTTAAGCCTGGCGGACAATAAAGGCTTGATTCTCTGGGCGGCTGTTTATGGCACGGATGTAGAGATTGGAGTCTCGCCGTTTTTAATTTTTGCTAAAGAGTTGACGATTACATCCACCTTCGTTTCGCCTTATTCCTTCCCGCGCGCTTTAGCTCTATTGCCCAAGCTGGAGCTTAAACCTTTAATTACCGATATCATGCCGCTGGAAGATGTACAAAAAGCATTTGCCCTGCACAAAACCGGCAAATCCATTAAGATATTATTGAAACCATAGGAGGAACCCATGGCTGACCCCAAAGAAGTCAAACGCCTGCAGGCGCTGGCGTATGACATGCGTAAAAAACTGATTACCCTGACCGGGTATTACGAGGGCATCGTCCACATCGGCGGAGACCTTTCGGTGACCGACCTGCTCATCGCCCTTTATCATTACGGGATGAAGGTTGACCCGAAGAACATCAAAGCGCCGGACCGCGACCGCTTTCTTTTAAGCAAGGGGCATGCGGCCGTCAGTATGTATATGGCCATGACCCTGCGCGGTTACTTCGATTACGACACACTCATGAAAACCTACGGCCGGCTGGACAGCGCCTTCGGGGAACACCCCTGCAAAATCCAATTGCCCGGCGTGGAGTGCTCCACCGGCTCATTGGGGCAGGGGCTGGCGATAGCCGTGGGCATGACTTTCTCCGCCAGGATGAAGAAAGAAAAACACCGCGTCTTTTGCATGATGGGCGATGGTGAGACCTGCGAAGGTGAGGTCTGGGAAGCGGTGAACACCGCCGGCTCTTACAAACTCGGCAATCTGGTGGGCATCGTTGATCGCAACAAGCAGATGATGACCAGCTTTGACGGCGACTACATGAACCTCGAGCCTTACGGCGACAGGTGGCGGGCTTTCAACTGGAACGTCATCGAGCTGGACGGGCATGACATGGCTTCAATCGTTGACGCCATCGACCAGATACCCCCTATTACTAACCCCAAGCCCACCGTTCTCATCGCGCATACCACCAAGGGCAAGGGCGTTTCTTACATGGAACATGAAATCAACTGGCACGCCGGGTCGCTTAGTAAAGAGGACACGGAAAAAGCGCTGGCGGACATCGAAGCCAACTATGCCAAGCTGGGAGGTGGTAAATAATGGCTGATAAAGTTACCTGGAACTTCGGCGAATTTCTTTCGGCCCGCTCGGTAGCCGGTGAAACCATCATCGAACTGGCGAAAAAATATCCCAACGTCTGGGGCATTACCGCGGACCAGGGCGGCGCCCTTAAACAGTTTAAAAAGGATTTTCCGGAAAGGTTTATTGACGTCGGCATCGCCGAACAAAACCTTTCGGGCATTGCCGCCGGGCTGGCTTTAGAGGGTAACATCCCCTTCATTTTCGGCATGATTCCGTTCATGTCGATGCGCGCCTGCGAACAGAACCGCACCGCCATCTGCTACCAGGACCTGCCGGTGCGCTTTATCGGGACGGGCGGCGGCCTGACCTCCGGCGCTGGCTCCACCCACAACGCCATGGAAGACATCGGCATCATGAAATCGCTGGTCAATATGACCGTCCTCTCCATCGGCGACCCCAACATGGTGCGGGATATCATGCTGTTGAGTATGACTTATCCCCACCCCCTCTACCTCCGTTTGGCGCAGGGCAAGCAGGACCGCATGCTGTACGAGCCGGGGAAATACGAGTTCAAAGTAGGCATGGGCCTCATAGCCCGCGAGGGCAAAGACGTCACTATCTTTGCTCATGGCGAGATGGTCTTTGAAGCCCTGGAGGCGGCTAATCTCCTTAAAGAAGATGGTATTGATACGCGCGTGGTGGATATGTATTCCATCAAGCCGCTGGATAAAGACCTACTTTTCAAGTGCATCAAGGAAACCGGGAATATTTTGGTGCTGGAAGACCACCTGATGGACTGCGGGCTGGCTAGCGTTATCTCCGATGCCTGCATGGATGAGGGTATCTACCCCAGGAAATTTAAGCGGCTGGGCATCCCGCAGATATATGCCGGCTTTGGCAGCGGCGAACAGTTGCGCAAGAAATATGGCTATGATAAAACCGCGGCGGCAGCCGCCGTTAAAGATATGCTTAAGTAATATTTGTTAATTAAAGGAGTATTATGGCAAAGAAATGGGGAAAATGTCTCGTTGATAAGCCGGGGGCTTACCCCGACGAGCTAAAAGGCAAGGCCGGCAGCGCCAAAGACCTGGTACCGGGCGTTAAGACCACCCACCTAATCACCGCCACCGACAAAGTAATCGACAACTTTTTCTACGTGGACACCACCTGGCTGTGGAGCGGCATGGCTAAAGAGCCGGTCGGCGAAGCTCATACCCACAATTATTCGCAGGTTGTCGGTATCATCGGCGGCTATCCCGGCAATGACCAGGGCCTCGACGGCGAGGTTTCGGTCTGGCTGGATGGCCACAAGGAAACCTTCACCAAGAATCACCTTATCTTCATCCCGCCGGGCGTTGTTCACGGCCCGTTTATGTTTACTAAAATCAGGCGTCCGGTGTTATTCCTGGTTATCGCCATGACCGGGCAGTATTCCTCCAAACCCGCTACCCACCCCGCCAAGCCCAAGGCGAAGAAGCTTTATTCGCTAATGGACCATACTAAAGAGAACTTCTCCGTCGGCGGCGACTTTAAAGAACTGCCGCCCCCCAAACAACCCATCACCACCAAGGGCGCCCGCGTCCTGCATATTGAGGACGACATGATTCCCAACTCGTTCTATGTGGACGTCGTGAAAATTTACAGCGGCACGGGCACCGCCCCGGCGCCGGAACATGTTCACGAGTGGGGCGAACTGCTGGCAATGGTCGGCGCCAACCCCAAGAAACCCCGCGAGATTCAGGGCGAGATGGCCATCTGGCTCGACGGCGAATACCACAAAACCAAAAAGAGTTCCTACGTTTGCATCCCCGCCGGCTTAAAGCACTGTCCCTGGGAGTTCCACGATATCAAATATCCTACCGTTGTCTTTTCCGCCGGCCCGCAGGGCGAATACTCCGGCTCGCATAAAAAAGACAAAACTGAAATCAAAAAAATGCGCGCCGCTAAAGCTAAGGCTAAAGCCGTGAAAAAAGCTAAACCGGCTGCCAAAAAAGCCAAGCCCGCCGCCAAGAAAAAGAAGTAACTAAAAAGCGCTTAAGAAGCCCGTTCATCCCCCGGGGTGGGCGGGCTTTTTTCTTTTGTCCTCTTCCTGTGTTATAATCGCCCCAAACAACAAAAATTTCTGGAGGCTGTATCATGCCCAAACTGAAAAACGCCAAATGCCTTATCCACGACCCCGCCCCCTATCCCGATGAACTCAAAGGGAAGAAACCCGCTAAAGATATCGTCCCCGGCGTTAAAGCTACCCACCTGATGACCACCGACGCCTCAAAACAAAAGGGTTTCTTTTACGTTGACTGCACGTGGCTCTGGAAGGGCGCCGCCAAGGAGCCGGCCGGCGTGCCGCACAAGCACAACTTCGACCATATTATCGCTTTAGCCAGCGGCCACATTAAAGACCCGCAGGACTTTGGCGGCAAGGTCACCGTCTGGCTGGACGGCAACCCGGAAGTCATTGCGAAAAACAGTATTATCTTTATTCCGGCGGGCGTTGTGCACGGCCCGATTCTCTTTAACAAAATCGTCCAACCCACCTTTTTTATGATTGTCGCCATTACCCCCAAGTACTCACGCACTATCGTTGAGCAGGTAGTAAAACCCGCCAAAAAGCAGAAGTACGCCATCGTTGACCATCTGTATAAGGATTTCTCCGTTGCGGCTTCTAAGAAAAAGAACGCCCCGCCTCCGCCGCCCCGCAATCCTAACCTTAAAGGCGCGCGCATTATGCATATAGAGGAGGACATCGTTAAGGGAGCTTTCTACACCGACTTCGTTTGGATTTTCAAAGGCACCGGCGCTGCGCCGGCAACCGTCCACGACCATGAATGGCCGGAACTCATTGCCATGGCTGGGGCTGACCCCAAGCACCCGAGGAATCTGGGCGGGGAAATGTCTATTGTTTTAGGGGACGAGTACCACGCCACCAAGAAAAGTTCCTTGGTCTGCATCCCCAAGAAGATGATGCATTGCCCCTGGGAGTTCCACGACATTAAAACGCCCACTCTGGTCTTTTCCGCGGGGCCGTCGCACATGTACACCGGGTCGCACAAGAAAGACTAGGCGCTTTAGAGTTAGCCTTTAAGCGGTTTTAAGCCTGCCTCCAGCCGCGCGTCGTTGATGTGGAGAAGGACGGCTTTTTCCATGGGCATGCAGGTGAACCCGAAGTCCTTTTTTGCCAGCTCGCCGCTGACCAGCCAGGGCAGCCCGCCAATTTTGCCGTCGGGGCTAACGAAAGGCTTTTTCCCGAAGGTTATCGTGGCTTTGGGGATGTATTTCTTAATCGCCGCCGCCAGGTCGCGCGGGCTTGCGGGAGGTCCCCCGACGTTATAGACGGGGTGGGGTGACTTGGGGGCTTTAATTAACATTCTGGCGAGTATCGCTACGTCGTCCGCCGATACCAGCGACGCCAGTTCTTTGCCGTCGCCTTCCATGGAGAAGGGCTTGCCTACCGCGCAGTTGGTAATCATGTCCGCCCAGTATTGCGCCGGAGTCCGGCTGCCCAGCCCGTAGCCGATAGTGGGGCGGACGCCAGTAAAGCTCATCCCGAACTGCTGGGTGTAATTATCCGCGAGGATTTCCGCCAGCTTTTTACAGACGGCGTAGGAGTGCTGCGGATTGGTTTGGTCGAATTCGGTGACCGGGCGCTCGCCGTACATCTCCTGCGAGCCGTAAACCGTCTCCGAGCTGGCGTAAACGACGCGCTTGGCGCCCATTATCTTCGCCGCCTCAAAAGCGTTGCTCATCCCCATCACGTTCACCTTTACGGCTGTACGCGGGTCGGTGGGCGCGTTGGCTGCAATCATAATGAACGCCCAGTTGATAATCCGGTCTATATTATACTTTTTCATGGCGTTGAGGATGTCTTCTATCTCCGCCACGCTGCCGCGCACAAAGTGGAACTTCGCGGCGTCTTTTCCAAGCGACTTTATAAACCAATCCGGCGGCGGTATTAAATCCATCGAGACCACGGTCTTTATGTCGCGGTCCTTAACTAAATATAAGACCGTCTTCCTGCCGAACATCCCGCTTCCGCCGATGACTAGTATATTCATGCTGCGCCTCCTGAATTAACGAACAAAATTGCTTTACCGATTATAGCACTTTAACGGGGGATGGGACAGAGTTATTTATAAACTTTACGTCTAAATCCCTTGGTTACCGATGTACATGAAACGCCGCTGACCGCCATCTCCGCCACGCAGCGGTTGCAGTGGTCGCAGTCCACAGCGGCGGTTTTTCCGTTTTGCATCTGGTTGATAATGTTCGGGTCACGGACTAAAGCGCGCCCGATTTGTACGAAGCTAAAGCCCTCCCGCATCGCTGTTTCCATATCCGCCACCGAGCACACCCCGCCGATGTAGATAACCGGTATCTTTACGGCGTCTTTAATCCGCTTAGACTGGCCGAGCAGGAACAGGTCTTTATAAGGCACTTCCCTTACAATAAAGCGCCCGAACAAAGCCATCCCCATTTTAGTCAGCGGGTTCTTTTCCGATTTCACGTATTCCCATATCGGCACCTGGCCGCGCATCATGTAAAAAGATGTCCGGGCGGTAAAGCCGCAGGAGGGTATCAGTGCGCTGGCGCCGGCGGACTCAAACGCTTTAGCCGCTTTTACCGCTTCGTCAATCGTCAATCCGCCCTTAAAGCCGTCTTCCAGATTCATCTTGACCAGCACCGGGTAGCCGGGTCCCATAGCTTCCCTCACCGCTTTGACAACCGAAACAGGGAACCTCAAGCGGTTTTCCAGCGAGCCGCCGTATTTATCCTTCCGTTGGTTGGTCCATGGCGAAAGAAACTGGCTTAAAAGGTAGCCATGCCCGGCGTGAATCTCTACAGCGTCGAACCCCGCCCGTTTGGCCAGCCGCGCCGCTTTAACAAAGTCCTCCCGCAACCGCCGAATATCTTCCTCGGTCATGACGCGGCAGATGGAGTAGCGAAAAAGGCAAAACTTGCGTGAAGGCCCGATGGGCGCTTTCTTGATGACGCTTCGGTTGGCGAAAAAGCCGCAGTGCCCCAGCTGGATGGATGCCGCCGCACCTTCCTTATGCACCGCGTCCGTCAGGCGCTTAAGGTCGGGGAGGATTTCCTCGCGCATCCATATCTCGTTGCCGAACGCTACGCCGTCGCTGGACACGGCGCAATAGGAGACGGTGGTCATGCCGATGCCCCCGGCGGCAATTTTGCGGTGGTGTTCGATTAAAGCGTCACTGGGCGCGGCTTTGGGCGATAATCCCTCGAAGCATCCTGCTCTGATAGTCCGGTTGCGTAAAGTCAGGCTGCCGATTTTGCCGGGTGTAAAAATTTTTGGCTGGTTGGTGGTTTTTCTTGGAGTATTCAAAATGATTCATTAAGAGTATAAGTGGTTTATTGTAACAGGTATTTACGATATGCCGCAAGGTAGCGGAAGACTCTGGCGGCGCGGCGCGGATGGTCGTATTCCGGTATCATTGTCTTGATAGTAGAATCCACCCCTGAAGCCACCGGAGGGCTCCACCTCCTGACGTATACCAGGGGCTTGTCGTACTCTTTAAGTTGTTTATAGAGTTTAGCCTGGCTCTTTTCCGCCTCCGCCAGCATCGCTTTAAGCTGCGCCGGCTTCATGGCGTTTATCATCGTGGCAGGCAGCAGCATCGGCGGCAGGAGGGAGATTATGGCGTCCACGTTTTTATCTTCCAGCAGTAGTTGCAGGCAGCGCTCGCCGGTGTTGTCACCGCTGCCCGTCCTTATCCCCACCAGGTCAACCGGATTGCCCGGCACCCAGCGTGACGGCATGATAGCGCGCATTTTCTTTATCGTCTCCGGCTGCAGTGTGGCAATTTCCATACCCTCGTTTTCGCAGTCTTCGGCGGTTACCACCCCGAACCCTCCGCCGATGGTCAATATCGCCACGCGGTTGCCCCGTGGCAATGGCAGGCGGCTGTAACATATGGCGGCGTCGCACATCTCTTCTTCGTCCTGCACCCTGATGACGCCGGACTGCTTAAAAGCCGCCGTGTAAATCGTATCGGAGCCGGAAAGCGCCCCGGTGTGCGACCTCGCCGCTTTAGCCGCGCCGCTGGTGGTGCCGGACTTCACAGCGATGATAGGCTTTTTCCTAGTGATTTCTTTAGCGAGGTTGAAAAAGCGCCGTCCTTCCCGCAGCCCTTCGATGTATAAAGAAATAACGTGAGTATTATCGTCGTTGGCGAGGTATTCCAGATAGTCTTCCAGACGCAGGTTAGCCTCGTTGCCGGTGCTGACGAACTTGCTGAACCCGATTCCCCGCCGCGCGGCTGTCTGCATGATGCTTAACCCCAGCGTGCCGCTCTGACTTAACAGCGCCATTTGGCCGGTGGGAATCATATCGGCAAAGCCGATGCTGCAGACGCGCGTATGAAAATCGGCGTGGCCGGTGCAGTTAGGCCCGATAAAGCGTATCCCGCTTTCTTTGGCGATTTTGTTTATCTCGTCCTGTAATTTAGCGCCGTTGGCGTCCACCTCGCCAAACCCCGCCGAGATGATTACGGCTGTTTTAATCTTCTTTTCGGCGCACTGGCGGAAGACCTGCGGCACTACCCCCGCCGGTACCACGATTATTGCCATTTCTACCGGGCCGGGTATATCCAGAATGCTTTTGTAAACCTTAAGCCCCATTATCTTTGTCTCGTTGGGGTTCACCGGGTAGGCTTTACGCTTTGGGTTTGCTTTTACGGAGTCCGTCGCGGCTTTAATGGCGTCGTAGCCCCACGTCCCTAAAGCGTCTTTGGCTCCGATAACGGCAATTGACTTGGCGTCGAAGAGGTAGCGCCAGAAGCTTTCGGTTTTAAGCTGGAGGGAAGCGTTGGTTTTCATGGCAGTATCTATATTATAGGTTATCTTTGTTTGAATATGAAATCATTGACTTAATCATCCATTTACATTATGCTACCTAAAAAAGAAAAGAGGATTTTATGGCCAAAAGAAAGTATGATAACTGTTTCCTTAAGCCGGAAATTACCCAGGCCGGCCAGTACCAGATCTTTAAGATGAAAGGGAAGGACTCCCGCGGCTACCCCTGGATGGTGCGCCTAGCGCCCATCACGGCTAAGACGTACCCCGCCGAAATGCCCCAGACTGCCAACGCCGACCGCATCGAGCTTTACGTGGGCGGCAAGCCGGCGGAGATTGATAAAATCTCCGGTAAAATGGAGGTGGCTTTAGGGGAAGAAGCCGAAAAATACAATATCGAAAAAGCGGCGATGGTTTACGTCCCCAAGGGCGTCCCGGTCCAGCACCGCATCATAAAATACCCCAAAGAGACTACCTGGCTGCTTAACCTGACGCTGACCCCTAAGTATGAGCCGCCTAAAGTTAAGAAAGGTGGTAAATAATCATGGCTGAAAAGAAATATAACCACCTGGTGCTGGATGATTTAGTCCACCAGCCCATGACGCAGGTGCCGCAAAACAGCCCTTACCTTGCCGGCAGCCCCTTCTTCTGGAAGCTGGCTCCCGGCGCTGTGGGGCAGTTCGCTTTTTACTACATTATGCGCCCCGGCATGTTCGCCGAGCCGCCGCATACGCACAAAGCCGATGAATACCTCATGTTTATTTCCTCCAACCCCCGCGATATGAAAAGCCTGGGCGCCATCGTAGAAATAGCCTTTGGGGAGGAGTGGGAAAAATACTCCTTCGATTATTCTACCTTTGTGTACTTCCCCAAGGGAGTAGTGCATTGCCCCGTCTTTGTCAGGAGGCTGGAAAGGCCTTTCTTCCTGGGGCATTTCTGGCCGGGCGGCGAGCCAGCGCACTTTGATAACTTGACTTAATGATTGGTAAAAAACCTTTATAAAGCAGTAAGGGCTTCCATTTTTGGGGGAGTATCCAGTCCTGTTCTTGACAGGCACTTATACGCATGCCCTTGAGGGTCACTGCACCTACGTACACCACGCCGGCGGATTGTTGAAGCTCTAACACAACTGGTTTATACTGCTTGAAGAGGTTTGAAATGAATAAAATCAGGATAGTCATCGCCGACGACCATGCTGTAGTGCGTGAGGGCACCCGTGTTTTATTGGATAGGGAAGAAGATATGCAGGTTATCGGCGAGGCGAGTGAAGGCGAAGAAGCCGTCAGGATTATCGAACAACTGAAACCCGACGTCGTCATCCTCGATATCTCGATGCCCAAACTAAGCGGCATTGAGGTCACCAAAAAGGTAAAGAAAACCCAGCCCTCGCTTTCGGTACTGATATTGACCGCCTACGATAATGACGAATATATCTTTGCCCTCCTCGAAGCCGGGGCAGCGGGTTATTTATTAAAAGACATGCTCGCCGGCGAGATTGTGGATGCGGTGCGGTTGGTCTTTTCCGGCGAATCGGTCCTCCACCCCGCGGTAGCCCGCAAAGTTATCCAGCGTGCCGTCTTCAGTTCCGCTGTAGATGATAAGGAAGACATCGAATTAAGCGAGCGGGAAATCGAGGTACTCAAGCTGGCCGCTAAGGGGTTGAGCAACAAGGATATCTCCGATGAGTTATGCATCAGCATTCGCACCGTTCAGGGGCACATCAACAAAATATTCCACCGGCTGGGTGTGGGTTCCCGCACCGAGGCTATTTTTCAAAGCGTTAAACGTGGGCTGCTTTCCTTCGACGACCTTTCGGATGAATAGTAATGAAAAAACTGTTTACCTGGTCGCAATGGAGCATCGGCACCAAAATCCTGATTCTCTTTTTGGGGCTATCCATCATATCAATGGGAGTAATCGGGTATCTGACCAATAAAAACATCCGGGATTTAGGTGCCTACGCTATAGAAAGCAGTTCGGCTCTGGGCCAGAGCGCCATTGAGGACAGCACCAATCAATTAAATCAGTTGGGCGAGAACATCATCGAACAGAAATCTAAGGACGTTGCCAAGCAGGTGGAGATGTACCTTGAAGCCCGCCCCCCCATGACGGTGGAGGAAATGCGCGCCGACCAGGAACTCCGTAGCATCGTCGTGCAGCCGGTAGGCACTTTAGGCTATACCACCCTGATTGACCCTGTGTCCGCCACGATTATTATCCACAAATATCCGGCGCAGGAAAAAAACCTTGAATCGTTAAAAGAAACCCTCCCCACCTTCTGGGCATTGCTGAAGTCTTCGGTAGGGGTGGAGTCCACCGCCGGTTATTACGACTGGCTGGAGGTGGACGGAACGATTAACCAGAAATTCGCCGGTATTGATGCCATTGAAACGCAGAACGGCTTAACGCTGACGCTCTGGGCTACCACCTACATCACCGAGTTTTCCATGCCCGCCGAACTGACCAAAGAAGAAATCAACGCCGCCATCCAGGCAAGCAGCGACTATATTAACGACAACGTGAATAACATCCAGAACCTGTTTTTCATCGTCTTTGCCGTGCTGGTAGTAATTGTGGTGGGTCTTGCCCTATTATTGTCCCGCGTTATCACCAGTCCCATTCAAGCTCTTAAAACCGGCGCCGAGGCCATCGGCAAGGGCAACCTGGATTATAAACTCAAAATTAAAAATAAGGATGAACTCGGCGAGCTTGCCAATACCTTTAACAACATGGCATTGGAATTAAAAAATTATACAGAACGCCTAAAAAGCACGGCGGCGGAGAACATCGAGAACGAAAGAAAGATACAGGAGAACCTCCGCGTCTATATGCGGGAGGTGGGGCAGGCGCAGGAAAACGAGCGTAAGCGCATCGCGCGGGAATTGCATGACGACACCATTCAAGCTTTAGTGGCCGTCTCGCGTGATTTAGAGGAACTGGAGTCCGGCAACTTAAAGAAACCGGCGCGGGAAATCCGCAAGGAAATCCGCACGATAATCGAAGGGCTGCGCCGCTTTAGCCAGGAACTGCGCCCCTCCATCATCGACGATCTTGGCCTTATCCCGGCGGTTAAATGGCTTGGCTCGGAGCTGGAGAAAAACGACAAAATAGATGTTGAGACGAAAATCACCGGCGCCCAGCGCCAACTCCGTGGGCATTCGGAGCTGATGATATTCCGCGTTATCCAGGAAGCCTTGACCAACGTCCGCCGTCATTCTCACGCCACCAAGGTAAATATAGAAATCGGTTTCTGGGAAAACAAGCTGAAAATCAAGATTCGCGATAATGGCAAAGGCTTTAAGATTCCCGCCAAACTAAGCGAACTCCCGCAGGCCGGCAAACTCGGACTATTAGGCATCAGTGAAAGGGTGCAGTTGATAGGCGGCTCGCTGGATATCAAAAGCCAGCGCGGCAAAGGCACGGTTTTGACTATCGATATACCCTTATATGATTAAAGCTGCTTAGATACATATATTTAGCGCCGGCATTATTGCTTATCCTGACCTTCCTCGGCTGTGACAGCGCGCCAGCCATCACACAAAACAAAACCCCCCCACCACCGAGAATACGGCGCTGATTCCTGCCGGGTCCTTTATGATGGGGCGGGTAATGTCTTCGAGTGGGTTAGCGACTGGTTTCAATCGCGCGGATGCCACTTGATGGCGTGTTTTACTTTTCTATGCCAAGCATCACCAACGCCTTTACCGCCGATATTATGGCGATGGGCGCTACCATGGCAGCGAAGTAAGCCATGATATTATCTATTTTTATGCCCAGGTCCCAGAAAGTGATGGGAGCAAAAGTCCTGGTCATAACCAGGAGCGCGATGGATGCCAGCAGCAACATATTTATCTCTCTGGCGCTAAACGCATAAATGAAGCCGACGATAACGCCGAATATTGCCAGCATCATGGCAATCCAGGCAGTATCGGGCCACCAGATTCCGCCTACCACGGCGAAAACCATGCCGACAATGAATAGAAGGAAGCTTAACCATTTCCACATTTGTTTCATATTCATATTTGAACTCTCCTTTTTTTCCTTCGTAATTATTGGTCATGTATGCCATTTTGGTCTAGTGTTTCAAACTGGAAAACTAGGCTATCACGAGCATCACATCACCTCCTTTACTTTAACTCCTGTTAAATAAAAAATAGCTGCGGGCTTTCACCAATGATTGAGCCCGCAGCTATTTAGTCAAGATAGAAGCAACTTTCACAAAACCCAGTCTGGATAAACGAGCTCATAAAAGCCACCTTTTCTTTGTTTTGTCTATTCTTTCAGTTGGTTTATCTCCTTGTTTATTCTGTACTATTGTTATACCACAATTTACGCATTTGTCAATAGGGTAAATCAAGCCGGACGGCAATAAAAAAGTCTATTACTTGGAGCTTGTTACTTGATACTTAGGATGTAGGGTTTTGGTGGAGATAGGGGGATTCGAACCCCCGACCTCCGCGATGCGAACGCGGCGCTCTCCCAGCTGAGCTATATCCCCGTGATGACAAGATTATTATAGCATATCCGGGCTAGCGCTCGATGCGTTTTATTTGATAGCGCAGTATGCCCGCCGGCACGTTAATTTCCACCGTGTCGCCATCGCAGTGCCCCAGCAGCGCCTTGCCCAGCGGAGAGACTAAAGATATTTTACCTTTATTGGGGTTGACCTCGCGCGGGTCAACGATTATATAGAGGCATTCCTCACCGGTAGCCAGGTCACAAACGAGGATGCTGTCCCCCAGCCCCGATTTCTTGGTGGGCTCTTTGTTCCCCTTGAGAATGGTTGCCGATTTTAAGGTTTGTTCCAGTTCTTTAATTCTGCCCTCAACATGCCCGCGCTCTTCCTTGGCGTACTGCAGCGGCGCGTTTTCCCTGAAGTCTTTATCCGCCGCGGCGCGCTGCATCTCCTCCACCAGTTCCCCACTCCGTTTTTTGAGGTTTTTCAGTTCCTCCGTCATCTCGTCATAACGCTGCTGTGTCAGATTGGCGACTTCGGGCAGATTCCTGGCGTTTGCCGCGGTTGACGCGGCTTTGCCTTTTTTAGTTTTCAGATGCGTCGCCAGGTTGGTGGCGCTCCAGCCCGCTTTCTTGGCGTAGGCGAGGAAGGTGCGCAGGGCGGCGACCTTTTTCTCGTAGTCGATGTCCGAGACATTCAGTTGGTCGGAATAACTGGCGACGGCTGGACCGGCCAGTGTAGAAAATAAACTGTCCCAGCCGTACCACCGTGCGAACCTGTATATCTCCGGCTGGCTGGCGTCGCGGTCTTTAGTGGAAAGCCTGCCCAGGTAAAGCGTCGTCGCCTCGCCCAGGCTGGGGATTTGGTCGGATTTATTCATTCTCTCTCCCTGAAATTTTCTTTAACATTCTAAACAAATTAGCTTTTACGGTCAATCCCAAAAGGAGCTTTTATGATTTTATATTTTAGTAAACTCTTGATTGTCTTGCTGTGCCAGTCAAAAGAAATGTCTTTAGCCTTGAGCAGCGCTTCGTCAATGCCGCCGGACTTTATCATCTTGAAAAGTTGGTCAATTTGTCCTTCATTCAACCGCTCGAAGAACTTACGCGCCCAGTATCCTGTCCTTAGTTCCCCACCCAGTTTCCGCCGCCAGGCTTTTTCGTAGCCGGCCAGCCTTTTCGCCGTAAGGTCGTCGTCCTCCAGCGCCCGGTGCAAAACGTTCGCCGCTATTTCCGCACCGATTAGCCCGTAATAAATGCCTCCACCGGTGGTGGGCTTTACCTGCCCCGCGGCGTCGCCCACCGCCACCACTCGTTCGCCATAGGTGCGGGTCGGCGGTTTTAAGGGGACGCCGCCGTAGTGAGTCTGGACGTCGGAGGACTTAATCTTACCCTGCTCCTCCAGTTGCTTGAGCCATTTCTTCAAAAGCGGTACTGCCTCGGTGTGCGCCAGCAGGCCCGCCCGCGCTTTATCTTTTGTTGTGGGTACCAGCCAGCAAAAAAACCCCGGCGCCATAGCGCCGAAGTACACTTCTACTTCTTTAAGCCCCGGGGCGGTTACCTCCGCCTGCGCCCCTGCCGCGTAATCTTTATATTCCCCCAGCCCCAGCTTTTTATTCAATCCGGGCGCAAAGCCGCTGGCAACAACGATGGCTCTAGCTTGAATTTTGTCTCCATCAGCGACCGTTACAGTGGTGCAATCTCTGTTAACAGCGGCACCGGTCACTTTGCTGTTAAAGCGGTAATCCGCCCCGGCTTGCTTTGCCCGCTCCATCATTGATTTATCAAACGCCGGGCGGTTTAAGATTACCGCTTGCGGCTCGGGGCGGCGTAAATGTATCTTGTTGCCGGTGGGGGAGTAAAGCGTCGCGCTGTTGGCTTGCCTTAAGATGACCTTATCATCTATCTTAAAGGTATCTACGCATTCCTGCCCGACGATGCCGGTGCAGCAGAGTTTTTGCCCCGCCCCCGTATTCTTCTCCAATACCAGGACGCTGTGGCCCTTTTCCGCCAGGCGGCGCGCCGTATAGCTGCCCGCCGGTCCGCCCCCTATTACGATAACATCGTGCATGAATGCTCCATTAACCTGTATTTTAAGTCGTTTTTAACCCAATCTCAAACCTGCCACGAATAAAAGTCACAGATTTACCCGGGGGTGCTTGGCGAATTGCGTAGAACATGATAAAATAGGTAGGTTAGTGCTCTAGATTGGAAAATCTGTGGCGCGAAAAAAAGTTAATAAAAAACTTACTCTCGAAGAATTCCTCGAAAAAAAGAAAGTCATTCTAACCGCTCTGGCATTTGCTTCCGAAGACAACATCTTCCTCCAAGCGAGTACTGACGCCTTTGGTTCTGCATCCACCGATTGTTATTCCCCTTCCCAGTTTGATTCCATTATTGTTATCGACGATGATAACGTAGTAGCTGGATAATCAACACCCAAAATCCAAGATTGCAGGTGATTGAGAGATAAACCTAACGGAAAAAAGGAGTGAGTGTAAAGTGAGTAAAGACAAAAAAGAAAAAGGAAATAAGGAGGGTATCCTAGGGCAGATATCCGACCAGGCAATTACCTCCATGATGGAGGAAAACCGGGTTTTCCCGCCGCCTAAGGAATTCTCCGAGAAAGCCGCCATCAAAAGCATGGCGGAATATAAAGCCCTCTACGATGCTTCTGTCAAAGACCCGGATGCGTTCTGGGGTAAATGGGCGGAGGAACTGGAGTGGTACAAGAAGTGGGATAAATACGAAATCGCCGATTTCAAAAATAAGCCGGAGGTCCGGCACTTTGTCGGCGGTAAAATCAACGTTAGCGTCAACTGCGTTGACCGCCACGCTAAATCCTACCGCAAAGATAAAATTGCCCTTCTCTGGCAGGGCGAGCCGGAAGACGATGTCAGGACCTTCACCTACGAACAGCTTCTAAAAGAGGTCTGTAAGTTCGCCAATGTCATTAAAAAGCTGGGCATCAAGAAAGGCGACACCGTTTCCATCTATCTGCCGATGATTCCCGAGCTGGCGATTGCTATGCTCGCCTGCGTCCGCATCGGCGCCATCCACAGCGTAGTCTTCGGCGGCTTTAGCGCCGAGGCCCTGCGTGATAGAATCCAGGACTGTAAATCCAAACTGCTCATCACCGCCGACGGCTACTGGCGTAGCGGCAAACAGATTCAGAGCAAAGCCGGCGCCGATACCGCCGTTAGTGCCTGCCCCACCATCAAAAACGTCATCATCGTTAAACGTCTTGGCATTGACATCAATGTCCAGGCCGGGCGCGACGCCTGGTGGCATGAACTCATGGCCGACCCCGGTATCACCGACCAGTGCGAGCCGGAGCAGATGGAAGCCGACGAACCACTCTTCGTCCTCTACACCAGCGGCAGCACCGGTAAACCCAAGGGCGTCCTGCACACCCAGGCAGGCTACCTCCTCCACTGCTACTTGAGCATGAAGTGGATTTTCGATATTAAAGATGAAGATATCTATATGTGCACCGCCGACGTCGGCTGGATTACCGGCCACAGCTACATTGTTTACGGCCCCTTCTCCGCCGGCGCCACCAGCCTGATGTACGAAAGCGTCCCCACCTACCCCGCCTCCGACAGGTTCTGGCACATCGTGGAAAAATTCAAGGTCAGCGTTTTCTATACCGCCCCCACCGTCATCCGCTCGCTGATGCGCGAAGGCGAAGAACCGGTCAATAAACACGACCTCTCCAGCCTGCGCCTCCTCGGCTCCGTTGGTGAGCCCATCAACCCCGAGGCGTGGATGTGGTACTACCGTGTTATCGGTAAAGAAAAATGCCCCATCGTTGACACCTGGTGGCAGACTGAAACCGGCGGTATCCTGATTACCCCCCTCCCCGGCGCTATGGCGATTAAGCCCGGCTCTGCCTCTTTACCCTTCCCGGGCGTTCAGCCCATTATCCTCGACGAAGAAGGCAAAGAAGTCGGCCAGAACGAAGGCGGCTGGCTCTGCATCAAGAAACCCTGGCCCGGCATGATGCGCACCATCTGGGGCGACGCTGCCAGATTCAAGGAAACCTATTTCAGCAAGTTCCCCGGCTACTACTGCACCGGCGACGGCGCGCGCACGGATAAAGACGGCTACTACTGGCTGATGGGCCGTATCGACGACGTTATCAAGGTCTCCGGCCACCGCATCGGCACCGCCGAGGTGGAAAGCAGCCTCGTCTCCCATCCCAAGGTTGCCGAATCCGCCGTTGTGCCTATGCCCCACGCGCTTAAGGGTGAAGGCATCTATGCCTACGTAACCCTTAAAACCGGTGAAACTCCCAGCCCCGAACTGGAGCAGGAACTTAAAGTCCACGTCCGCCAGAAAATCGGTCCCATTGCCACGCCGGACGTTATCCAGTTCGCCGACGGCTTACCCAAGACCCGCAGCGGCAAGATTATGCGCCGTATCCTGGTGAAAATCGCCGCCGGCAACACCGATAATCTCGGTGACACTTCCACCCTCGCCGATCCATCGGTCGTGCAGACCCTGTTGGCAGGTAAGAAGTAATCGTCAACTGAAATTAAGTGGCTAGAGCGGTTTTCCACTACGGCCACTTAATATAAATTACAAAATTTTGGAGGTATTAAGTGGCACAAATCTCATCTAGTGAAAAGCCGCAATTGGCAAACCCGGGCGGCTTGGGTCTCATCGCATTCGGTTTTTGCACCATGCTTCTCCAGATATTCAACCTGGGTGTGATAACCAACGTAGTTCCGCTGGTCTTCGGATTTTTCTGGGGCGGCATCGCCCAGGTAATCGTCGGCACGGTTGAAGCCAAGCGCGGCGACACTTTTGGTCTGGCGGCCTTTACGTCCTACGGCTTGTTCTGGATGGCGCTGGGCGGCTATTTCCTTCTAACGTGGGCAGGACTGGTACCGGTTGAGGCGGCAGGTCTCGGTTGGATGTGCATCTTCTTTGCCATCTTCACCGGCATGATGACCATTGGGACCTTTAAACTCACCCCGGTTCACACCACCGTCTTCGTTACGCTGACCATCCTGTTCATCCTGCTTGCCGGGCATTTCCTCGGCGGCTGGTCTTCTAAAATCGCTGGCGTTGAAGGTCTGGTGTGCGGCGCTTCCGCTGCTTACGGCGGCCTTGCTGTTACCATCAACAGCAAGTACGATAAACCCATTCTCCCGCTGGGCAGCTGGTCTAAATAAAGTAACTTAAAAAAGAATCACGAAGCGGCTGGGCAGTCAGTAAAAACCCAGCCGCTTTTTTGTTATTGTATCTTGGTTCTCGGTTATTGTATCATTGGGACTGGAGCGTGATTTTTATGACCAGCGATTTAGTTCCCCCCGGCCTAACTTACCTCGCCGATAATATTTTAACCCGGCAGAACATCCTTGGCGTCAGCAAAGAGCAGGGTTCCAAGTGGGCGCATAAACTCAACCTCCCCGCCCAGGGCGAGACCATATTCTTTGCCGGCTGCGGCTACCAGTTCTCGGCGCAGCTGGAAAAGCTGATGTCTTTAGCGCGCGGTGTTGATAAAACCGTCATCGGCGCCG
>JAQTMM010000019.1 GCA_028714335.1 Dehalococcoidales bacterium | reverse complement strand
TCCAGTTCATTTCACCCCACCCCAGATACACTTTCCACACGCACCACGACGCAAATTCAAGCTGGCTGCATGAGATACCCGGCCACAGAGTCCTGAAGGACGGCTATTACTGGCATCCGGTGCGCTTGCACCCCGACGACGCCAAGGCGAGGGGCATTAAGGAAGGGGATATCGTTAAGATTTTCAACGACCGCGGCGCGGTGCTCTGCATCGCCCAGGTGACGGAAAGGATACGCCCCAAAGTGGCTCATTCTTACTACGGCTCCGGGAAGTACGACCCGCTGGAACCCGGCAACCCCAATAGCATTGACCGTGGCGGGTGCGTTTCCATCCTGACGCCTTCACGGATGCTCTCTAAGAACGCCGCGGGCATGGCGCCGAACTCCTGCCTGGTTGAGATTGAAAAGTGGCGGGGGTAATAGGGCAGTCCGCAGAGTTTTTTGAGCAGATGCCGGTATTTTTTAATAAATCCGTGAAACATATTCGATTTTTTTTCACTCCTAACAATTCAAAGCTAAATAGCTACGAATATTTGTTTTTTGTTATATGTTAACTTAGCTTCATTTTCATACTTTTTTGTTTCTTTGATTTTCTTTGTTTTTTTAAGTTAAAAGTTTACAGTTGATAGTTTACAGTAGATGGTTTGCAGTTGAAGTATAGAGGGGATTTGGGGGGTAATTAAAGGGGGTTTTGTCGATGGGAATGCTTCTTAGTTTCTCTTTTTCAAAGGGGAGATGGGACTCCGTCCGGTTACGAGATTCTTCCCTTTCACGATGTTCAGGGTCAGAATGACAGGGGGGGAGAGAAAAGAGTGGTTAGCGCTGTAAAACAAGGAGGACAAAGATAACTGGATCCCGATTTTCATCGGGATGGGTTTGGAGAGAAGCCGGAGAGTATACAATGGCGTCCCGAGATTGTTCCCTTTCACGGTGTTCAGGGTCAGAATGACAGGGGGGAGAGATGGAGCGGAAGACGGGATTCGAACCCGCGACTTCCTCCTTGGCAAGGAGGCATTCTACCACTGAACTACTTCCGCTCGCCCATTAAGGTATGGTGCCGAGGCCCAGAATTGAACTGGGGACACCTTGATTTTCAGTCAAGTGCTCTACCTACTGAGCTACCTCGGCGCAACGGTAGAATACAACGTATATTTTACTTTAGATTGGGTATGCAGTCAAGATAAAGTGTTGTTTGTTATCGATGATTGATACTCTTCAAAATCGCTTTTTACGATTTTTTTTACGCGTTTAGCTTCGACTAAAAAACAATCTTTATTTCGTTTGGTAAAGTTGCATTTTACACATTTCCACGTGTAACCACGTAAAAAGGATTTTTTTTCATCCATTTCAGTTTTACATTCGGGGCATCTCGGAGGAATAGAAATTTCTAAGAAATTCGCCTTCAATGTATTTAAGTCAGATCCTGCAGGAGCATGGATAATCCAATTTACACCAGCATATGGTATTTTGCCAACGGGTTTTTCATCGATTACAGTCCAGAATGGTCTTCTATTCTTCTTTGATTGTTCTTTACTTTTGTCTGCACGGCGTTGAACTAAAAAAATAACAATAAACCAAAGAGTAAAAAAAACTAATAATGTTATCCAGATTTGGGGCATATCTGTAAACCACTCACGCCAATCGTTCGTTTTATTATGCGAAACACAACTGCCCACGATTAGTGTTAAAACAGCTCCAACTATAGGTGAGATTAAACTTTTTATGAATATATAAAACACATTCAACATTTGTAGAGATTTTATCTCTGAAAACAAACATTGTCAATCAGGTTATAGTTATTAGTATCTACAACATATTTTTTAACCTTTTCTCTGATAGTAGGAAGAAGGAAATACTACATAATTAAATCTGTTTTTTTTATTACATTTGATTCGTTTCTCCTAAATATAAATTGACCTACTGTGAAACTATGTTCTATAATGAAATTAGAGACTAAGTTCAAGACTATCTAAAAGGCGGGCGTAAAAATCTTGCACGAGTCTTGCGGCATTTTTGGCGTGTATTCTCCAGAGGAGGATGTAGCTCGCCTTACCTTTTTCGGCCTGTTCGCCCTGCAGCACCGCGGCCAGGAAAGCGCCGGCATCGCCACCGCCGACGGCACAAAAATCCGGCTACACAGGGGAATGGGACGCGTTGCCAACATCTTCACCGAAGAAAACCTGAAACCCCTCACCGGCCATATAGCCATCGGGCACAACCGCTACTCAACCTCCGGCTCCAGCAATCCTACCAATTCACAGCCTATCCTTGTCGGCAACGACGGCGTACAACTCGCCATAGCGCACAACGGCAACCTGGTCAACGCCACCTATCTCTATAAAGAACTCGTCGACCAGGGCTACGTTTTCCACGGCTCGACAGACAGTGAGGTCATTGCCAACCTAATTCTATCGGCGCCCGGCAAAGACATGGCGGAGAAAATCCGATACACCATGCGGCGGCTCCAGGGGGCATATTCGATAGTAATCATCACGCCTACCGAGCTTTATGCCCTCCGCGACCCGCTGGGGGTGCGCCCGATATGCATCGGCAAGGTGGACGGGGGGCTGGCTATAGCGTCGGAAACCTGCGGGCTGGACCACATCGGCGCCAGTTTTATCAGGGAAATAGAGCCGGACGAGATAGTCAAGATTGATAAAAAAGGCCTCCACAGTTACCCCGGTGATTCAAAGCAGCGGGGTCTTTGCATTTTTGAGTACATCTACTTCGCGCGTCCCGACAGCGTTATCAACGGAAAATTGCTTTACCCAACGCGCCTGGCGATGGGCGCCGGGCTAGCGCGAGAATACCCCATAGACGGCGATATTGTGATGGGCGTGCCCGATTCCGCCAACGCCGCCGCCACGGGCTACGCCCGGGAATCCGGCATACCGGTGGTTGACGGCCTGGTGAAAAACCGCTATGTAGGACGTACCTTCATCGAGCCGGACCAGCGTATGCGCGACCTCGGCGTCAGACTAAAGTTCAACCCGCTGCCGCAGGTGCTGGACGGCGAGAGATGCGTGGTGGTGGATGACAGCATCGTCAGGGGCACGACCACGCCCAGCATCGTTAAGTTATTACGCAAGGCGGGGGCTAAAGAAATCCACGTACGCATCTGCGCCCCGCCCATCAAATTCCCCTGTTACTTTGGGGTGGACATGGCGACTAAACAGGAACTCATTGCGGCACAGAAAAGCGTGCCGGAAATCTGCAAATTCATCGGGGCGGACTCGCTGGGGTACTTAAGCGTCGAGGGGCTGATTAAAGCCGTGGGGCTGCCGCGGGAGAAGTTCTGCCTTGCCTGCTTCACCGGCGAATATCCCATCCCCGTCCAGCTGGAAATGGATAAACTGGCGCTGGAAACGATGGGGGCGGGGAAGCCTAAAGAAGCCTGCGACGCCATGGAAGACAAGTAGCCGCCGCCGTTTAGTTCTCACATTATCTTTTTGCCACTTGACACAGGCTGTATTTTCTTATATAGTTAGAACAGGTGTTCTCTATGATTCCGGCTGAATCAAGGAGAGGGTGTGAAAAAACTATCAGATAAACAGCGCCGGATAATGAAATATATAGACCGGTTTCTCTCCGATAAGGGCTATCCGCCTTCCATCCGCGATATTCAAAAGGGATGCGATATCAGTTCCACATCTGTGGTTGATTACAATCTCAATATCCTGGAAAACCGCGGGATGATTAACCGCCACGCCGACGTTTCACGCGGGATTCAGTTAGTAGGAAAATCCACATCTTCAGAAAGACTGGTGGACGTGCCGGTCATCGGGATGATTGCTGCCGGCGAACCCATCCCCGTACCAACACCGGATACCTGGGATATCGCCGCGGTATCGGACACAATGGGAGTTTCACAGGAATTGACGCAGGGCAAGGAAAACATCTACGCGCTGCGAGTCAAGGGAACGTCAATGATAGACGCTTTAATCAACGACGGCGATATTTTATTGATGCAGTCCGTCAGTTCGATAGAAAACGGGCAGATGGCGGCGGTGTGGCTAAAGGCGGAAAAAGAAGTCACGCTCAAAAAAGTTTACGTAGAGTCGGATAGAATTCGCCTGCAGCCTGCCAACAGCCAGATGCAGCCTTTTTATACCAGCCGCGATAATATCGAGATTCAGGGGAAAGTCATTGCCGTGCTGCGACAGATGAAGTAAAACTCCCCAACGCGTTATAATATTATCAGGGTTAAAAATCCCCACCCATAAACTCCCCGGAGGTATGTCATGACGTATCTTGTCACCGGCGGCAACGGCTTCATTGGTTCCCATGTCGTAAGGAATTTAATTAAAGAAGGCAAGCGCGTCATCGTTTACGACTTGAATCCTTCACCCGCTCCTTTGCAAAGGCTAATCAGCGCCGAAGAATTGGAAAAGCAGGTAAAGATAGTCCATGGGGACGTGACGGATTATGCTTTATTGCTGAAGACACTGAAGGAAAACGAGGTGGAGAAAATAATCCACCTGGCGGCGGTAATGATACTGGAATTCAATGCCAATCCTCTGCTGGGGGTTAAAACAAATTTAGAAGGAACGGCGGCGGTCTTTGAAGCCGCACGTTTTCTCAATATAAAAAAAGTAGTCTGGGCAAGTTCCGGGTCAGTGTTCGGGCCAGAGATGATGTACAAAGAAGAATACATTCCCAACGACGCGCCGCAATATCCCCAAAACCTATACGGCGCGGCAAAATCGTTCGATGAAATACTCGCCAATCATTATACCGCTCGATATGGTTTGGACATTACGGCGCTTAGGTTCGTGATGGTGTATGGGGCGGGGCAAACTAACGGACGCACAGCCGCGATTATGAAACAGATGGTGTATAATCCGGCGTTGGGTAAACCGGGCCGTGTACCCGCTGCCGCGGACAATGTTTTAGGGTGGACGTATGTTGATGACGCCGCCCGGGCGGTGGTCATGGCGGCTAAAGCGTCAAACCTAAAAACTAAAGCGTTCTCCGTGATGGGTAAAATCCATACTGTTAAAGAGGTAGCGGACGCGGTGTTAAACCTTTTACCCAAAGCGAAAATAGACCTGATGCCGCTGGAGAAATCGGCCAGCCACACGATTATGACTTGCAAGTACGACACTAGCAGAATCGAGGAAGAGTTGGGGTTCTACCCGGAGTGGGACATGGAGCGGGGTATAAAAGCAACGATTAACAATGTGCGGCAGGAAAACGGTTTAAGTGAAATGGTATAACAAAAAAGGGGAGGTCGAAGCCTCCCCCTTTTATTAAAAGAGTTAATTTTTACTTTTTAAAGACCGGCATGCACCAGTGCTCGTACTTAGGGAGTTCGCCGTGGATTGCCTTAACGTAAAGCTCCTGAAGCTTGGCGGTTATTGGCCCGATTTCTCCGTTGCCCACAGCGCGGCGGTCTATTTGCGAAACCGGCGTTACATGGGCGGCTGTGCCGGTCAGGAAGCACTCCTGAGCCTGGTAGAGTTCGGCGCGGGAGATGGAGCGCTCTATAGTCTCGATTCCCAACTCATTTTTGGCCAGCTCAATGACCGAGTTGCGCGTTATCCCGATTAATATGTTGTTATACGGCGCGGGGGTAATCAGCTTACCGTTAACAACGAGGAAGATATTCTCGCCGCTGCCTTCAGAAACGTGGCCGTGCGGTGACAGGACAATCGCTTCATCAAAGCCATTTTCAATGGCTTCGGTCTTGGCTAAAGCGTTGTTGATATAGATGCCGGTGGACTTAACCTGCGGGGGATTAACGTTGTCATCCGGGCGGTGCCAGGAGGAAACGCCGCAACTCACCTTGTCTTTATCAAGGTAGGGCCCCCAGGGGAAGGCGAAGATTAAAAAATCGTGGTCAAGGTTGTGCAGCCTGACACCCAGATTTAAAGAACTGGTGAATACCAGCGGGCGGATATAGACGTCCTCCTGGTAATTGCATTTTGCCACCAGGTCAACGGTTATTTTACAGAGCTCATCAATGGACGCGGGCAGTTTCATCTTAAGGATGTGGCAGCCTCTGGCCATGCGCTCGTAGTGTTCCTTAAGCCGGAAGATATAAGCCTGTTTCTTCCTGTCATTCCAGTTAGCGCGGATGCCTTCGAAGATACCCGTGCCGTAATGCAGGAAGTGCGTCATTACATTGACATTTGCTTCCTCCAGGGGCATGATTTTTTTCTGGAAGTAAGCATAGGACGGCATGGCAATATCTCCTTTCAAAGTATACGTCCATTATAGCTTTAGCACGAGTGAAACACAATAGGGGAGGAGACGGGAGGGGTTAACGATTTTCCTTAAGAAGCATGAACAAACCGAGCATGGCGAGGAATGCCAGGCCGGCTCCAAGGTAGAACGGCGTGGCGGGATTAACCATATCCCAGAGAACGCCGGCGATGACGCTGGCGGGGAGTAATGCCAAACCGACTACGCCTTGATAGTACCCATAAGCCGTCCCGCGCCGATCGGCGGGAACAAGGTCGGCGACGTAGGCTTTTGCCACCCCTTCCACGATGCCGTAGTAAATGCCGTAGGCGGCAAAAAGCACCCAGATACTCCAGACGCTGGAGGATAGGGCGAAGCCCAGATAGACCAAAGCATAAACCATCCAGCCGATGACGATTACCTTACGCCTACCAAGTTTATCGGAGAGTATGCCCGCCGGTATGGAAATCAATGCGTAGGTAACGTTAAAAAGCACCAACATCAGGGTAATGTCCAGAACGTCAACGTTAAGGTTCTGCGCCCGCAGGACTATAAAGAAGTCGGAGGAGTTGCCAAGGGTAAAGATGCCCATGATTACCAGGAACAGCTTAAATTGGCCGCTGAATTCCTGCTTTTTACCGCTAGCGATGGGCGTAACAGTAACTTTTTTAGGAGCGGTAACAGCGGGGGCAGGTGAGACTTTCTCGCGGACAAAGCCAATTAAAATGGCAACGGCTAATACAGCGGGGACAATACCGATAATAACCAGCCAGCGGTAGGTATTGTTCAATAAGGCCATGTCGGTGCCCTGGAAGGCATAGATGATAACGGCGGCAATCGCCAGCCCCAGCACCGCCCCGGAGGTGTCCATGGCGCGGTGGAAACCAAAGGCTTTGCCCCTGATTTTCTCATCAGCTGAATCGGCAATTAGGGCGTCGCGCGGGGAACTCCTGACGCCTTTGCCAATGCGGTCGCCAAAGCGTACGCCCAGTACCCCTCCCCAGGCGGTAGCTAGGAGCATGAAAGGCTTTACCAGAGTGGAGAAGCCGTAACCGATAACTGCCAGCAGCTTGCGTTTGCGAATGCGGTCGCTAATGCGGCCGGAAAAGATGCGGAAGATAGCATCGAAACTCTCCGAGAGGCCGCCGATAAGCCCAACGATTATCCCCCCGCCGCCGAGGACGTTTTTCACAAAGAGGGGGACGAGAGTAAAAATCATCTCGGAGGAAACATCGGTAAGCAGGCTGACCAGACCGAGGAAGAAAACGTTGGGGTGCATACTCCAGATATTGCGTGTGGGGCCCTTTTGGGCGGTTGGAGTAGACATTGCGATATATCTTTACATAGCGGAATATCAGATGTCAAATGTACAATTATCTTGTTAATTCTCCCCCGGTTCTGGTATGCTTGGAAAAGTATATGCCGAACATCAATATATCAAACTTCCGGCGCTGGGACTACGTCAAAATAACTATACTGGGCTTTGCCACCACGGCGTTATGGCAGAGTCTGCACAGCATCATTTTACCGCAGCGGATACTGGACTTTGTGCCGGAAGCGCAGAAAAACACCTACCTGGGAATCCTAACGCTTTGCGGGCTTTTACTGGCGATGTTCGCCCAACCGATTGCCGGGGCAATTAGCGATGTCTCAAGGTTTAAGTGGGGACGCCGCCGACCTTATATCTTCTGGGGGATGGTCATATCTCTGCTCCTCCTCCCCGGGTTTGCCTGGGCGGGCAGCTTTGCGGCGATATTTGCTGTTTATTGCCTGCTGCAGGTCAGCGCCAACACGGCCCAGGGGCCTTACCAGGCGTTTTTACCGGAGATGGTACCGGAACAAAAACGCGGTATGGCGTCGGGCTTTAGGAGTTTATTCGAGCTGGCGGGGGGCGTCAGCTTCGTCTTAATAGCCGGCAAGGTATATACCGATAAGACCGGCGTTGAAGGGCTGTGGATATTACTGGGGTCATTAGGTTTTGTTCTGCTGGTGACGATGCTAACAACGGTATTACTGGTTCATGAAAAACCAGGTATTGCCATGAAACAAAACACCTCGCCGCTGGCGGCTTTTAAAGATATCGTTAAGTCCGATACCTGGAAAAACCGCAGCTTTGTCTGGTTTCTTATTTCACGCCTGCTTTTTTACATGGGTTTCACAACGATACAGCAATTCGCTTTTTATTACGTACAGGATGTTGTTGGGGTGGATGACCCGGCAGCAACCGCTGCCTTATTCGTTGCTATTGCGGCCGGCGGTATGTTGATAGTGGTTTGGCCCGCCGGTTATTTCTCCGATAAAGTCGGACGCAGGTTGATGACGGCGATTGCCGGTGTCATCGGTGCATCAGGTATTGTCTTGATAGCTCTGACGAATTCCTACGGCGCAATACTCATTGCGGCGGGGGTTATTGGGGTTTCAAAAGGGATATTCGACAGCACCAACTGGGCGCTGGCGACGGACTTTGCCTCGAAAAACAGGGAGGCGATTTACTTAGGCATTGCCAACGTAGCTACGACGGGGGGCGCCGCTCTAGCGCGTTTAGTCGGGCCGGGGATTGATTACTTTAACTTACAAAGTCCGTTAAGCGGCTACAACTTTATGCTGATAATGTGTATCGTTTACTTCGTAATAGGAGGGGCAATGGTGTGGGGCGTTAAAAAGCGTGCTTAGTGCACGAACCAGAGGCTGAAACCCAAGTGAGCCAGATAAGCCACGGTCACATAAGAAATAGTGCGTCCTGCCCAGGTAGCGAGGAAAAACTTCCACGACGGCATGCGCATTGCTCCGGCGATAATCCCCGCGACGTCAAAAAAGAAGGGGAAGATGGAAAGGACAAAGACGGCTATCCAGCCCCAACGCTTCACCCACTTTTCTACGCGGGTGTAGATGTTGTTTTTAGTTAGAAGTCCGCGTCCGCTCCGTCCGGCGATATAACCGGTCATCTCACCTATGCCGGCTCCAATACCGCCGGCCAGACCCACAAAGAGAGGCGAAAGAGCCGGCGCCGCCCCCAGCGAAAAGATTACCGCCATATTGCTGACGGGGATGATAAGAGTGGCATTTAAAATGACGCTGATAACAAAAGCCCCGGCGTAACCGTAGCCCTGAAGGTTTTCGAGAAGATCCGGATTGGTAAAATAGAGTACGCCGGCAACCGTGATAATGGCGATTACCAGCAACAGTCCCAGCAAGGAAAGGTAATGCTTTTTTACCCAGCCCCATGCCTTTATATGAAACGGTTTTTTCCGTGCGGGTTCAGTCATATGATATTGATTATACCATGTGAAACAGCCGTGAAAGAAATATCATTTCATAAAGCGGACGGCATCGTTATATAATTTAGTTATCAGATTTTCGGGATATAAAGAATGACGGAACGACAACCGATAGTTCAAGAAATATTCATGGCGCCGGAAGCGCTCTGGTGCTTTGAGGCGTTCGCACGGCGGCCCTACAGCTTTTTCCTCGACAGCGGGATGGACCCGGAAAAGCTGGGGCGCTATTCGTTTTTGGGTAGCGACCCGTTCCTGGTGATGAAAAGCAAGGGCGACGAAATAATGCTGATTAGCAACGGGGTGGAGGAAAAAAGACGGGGCAATCCCTTTGATGTTTTGGGTGAATTGCTAGAGACGTATAAGATTGATAAAGGGCAATCGCCGGTACCGTTTTCGGGCGGGGCGGTGGGCTATTTTAGCTACGACCTGTGTCACTTCATCGAAAAGCTATCGAGAAGCGCGGTAGACGACCTGAACCTACCGGAGCTATATCTGGGTTTTTACGATGCTGTGGTAGCTTACGACCATCAAGAATACAAAACCTACGTAATATCGACGGGGTTTCCGGAACTGGACGAAGATAAAAGACTCAACAGAGCACGGGAAAGAATCAGTCAGTTAAGGAACAGAATCATGCTGGCGCCGCCACCGATGATTCTAAATAAAAATGCGACAGCAGGCGAGCAAAAGCTGAAAGCCAACTTCTCGCACAAAGGTTATCTGGAGGCGGTTAGCAGAGCGCGGGAGTACATCTGCGCGGGGGATATTTTCCAGGTGAACCTGTCCCAGAGGTTAGAAGTTGACATAAACATAGAGCCTTACGAATTGTACAAACGATTAAGGAAAATCAATCCGGCTCCATTTGCCAACTACTTTGGATTCGAGGATGTTAGCATTGTAGGGGCGTCACCGGAGAGGTATTTAAAGTTAAACGGAGACCGGGTGGAAACGCGTCCGATAAAGGGAACCAAACCGCGCGGCAAGACGCCTAAAGAAGATAAAAAGCTGGCGGAGAGTCTACAAAAAAGCGTTAAAGACCGCGCGGAAAACATAATGATTGTAGATTTAGAGCGTAACGATATCGGGCGGGTGTGCCGCTACGGCACCGTGAAGGTCAGCGAGTTGGCAATACTGGAGACCTACCCAACGGTGTTTCATTTGACCTCAACGGTGGTGGGGCAATTAAGGGAGGGGGAGGGCGTTATCGACCTGCTTAAAGCCACCTTCCCCGGCGGCTCGATAACCGGCGCACCCAAGGTGCGGGCGATGGAAATCATCGACGAGCTGGAGCCGACCTGCCGCAGCGTTTATACAGGGTCGCTGGGGTATATAAGCTTTAGCGGGGACGTGGATTTAGATATCGTTATCCGCACATTTATCGTTAAAGATAATAGGGCGTACTTCCAGGTGGGCGGGGCGATTGTTTACGATTCGGAGCCGGAGGGGGAGTATATCGAAACGATAGATAAAGGCCGGGCGCTAATACGCGCTTTAGGGCTATCAGATGGCAAAGACCTGGAGATTGTGTCATGATTCTCGTGATAGATAATTACGACTCATTTACTTATAACCTGGTGCAGTACCTCGGGGAATTGAGGCAAGAGCCGGTAGCACATCGCAATGACGCTGTGACACTGGAGCAGATTGTAACGATGAAACCAAGCCATATTATAATATCGCCGGGGCCATGCACGCCGCTGGAGGCAGGGATATCTAACGATGTGATACGCCATTTCAGGGGGAAAATACCGATACTGGGAGTGTGTTTGGGCCACCAGTGCATCGGGTACGTATATGGAGGGGAAATTAAACGCGCCAAACTGCCGATCCACGGCAAGGAATCTATGGTCTATCATGACGGGGAGACGATTTTCAAAGACTTGCCCTCCCCGATAAAAGCGGGGCGGTATCACTCGCTGGTTATTGGAGCGGAGTCTGTACCGGCAACGCTGGAGGTCTCAGCGAAAACTAAGGACGGGGTGGTGATGGGGGTTAGAAACCGGCGGGATATGGTGGAGGGGGTACAATTTCATCCGGAGTCTATAATGACACCGGACGGGCACAGTATATTAATAAATTTCTTAAAAATGGCGATTTCTTAGAAAGAGGTAATGATGAACGAAAAAGTGTATTTGAATGGTCAGATTGTACCGGCGGATAAAGCTCTATTATCTGTTAACGACCACGGCTTTTTATACGGCTATGGGCTTTTCCAGACGGTGCGGGCATATAACGGCAAAATGTTTTTACTCGATAGGCATATAATGCGCCTGTATGAAGCGGCGAAGGTCATCGGGCTGGAAGATAAGATTAAAGATATTGACCTGGCGAAGGCGTGTGATGATACGCTTGCGGCTAATGGGTTAAAAGAGGCTCGGATACGGCTGACGGTCACCAATGGCGATGGCGCGGCTTTACCTTGGGTGGATAAGGGGGGCAAACCAACAATAGTCGTTACCGCGGTGCCTTATACGCCCTTCCCAGAAGAGAAATACAACACAGGCTTTCACGCGGGTATAGCATCGGAGAGGCGGATGAAACAGTCATCCTTCTCCGCGATGAAGTCAATCAACTACCTGCTGAATGTGGTGGAGAGGATGGAGGCGGCGGCAAAAGGGTTGGACGAAACCATCATCCTTAACGACGAGGGGTACATCGCGGAAGGGGGTGGCAGCAATGTCTTCTTCGTTGATGGAGGCAAACTCGTTACACCATCACTGGACAACGGCATTATCCCGGGAGTAACACGTGAGGTGGTAATAGAGCTTGCCGGTAAACTGGGCATCAGCGTGAGAGAAGGCCCGGTGGGCATCGGGATTATCAAGCGGTGCGAAGAGGCGTTTATGACCAACGCCATCATCGAGGTGATGCCGATAACACAGGTGAGTGACAACGCGGGGAACTCGGTGACGATTAACGGCGGTAAGCCCGGCGAGGTTACAAGGCGGCTAATGGCAGCCTACAGAGAGATGGTGAAGAAGGAGACGGCGTAAAGATTACCAGAATTCCGTCTGCGTGATGTTTTCTTTTTCCTTAATAATTTTACGGATAACGTCGCGGGTTTTTTCGTCGGTGATGGATTCAACCAAAGAAACGGAGTTGCCGTCTTCATTTTTCTCCCCCCGCCACTTAACGATATAGCCGGGGATTAAAGCGGTATTAAAGTCGCCGGTGCCGCAGCAGGAAGAGTCAACCACGGCTTCGCTTAATACATAGAGTATCTCACGTCCGTCGTAGGGCAGGCGTACTTCTTTGTGAGGGACATAATAGCCGGACGGAGTGGGTACGTCTTTATTCGGTTCAAGGTGAGTGTACTTACTCATACCAGACCTGTAGCTTCGTCAACGCCCATAACGATATTCATGTTCTGTACGGCAGCGCCGGAAGCCCCTTTACCCAGGTTATCATAGCGGGCGGAAAGTAAAATCCCTTCCTTATTTCCAAAGACAAATATTTGCAGATTGTTGGTGTTGTTACAATCGGTGAAGGTCATGAAGCCGTTTTTTAAGGCGTCGTCGGGCGGGAAGGGCATAACCTTAATGAACCGCTCGCCGGCGTAATAGTCGGTGAGAACCTTATGAATTTCCGCGGCGCTGAGCTGTTTCTTAAGATAAGCCGATATTAATGGTATGGAGATAATCTCGCCGTTATAGACGCTGACAACCGTAGGCGCGAACAAAACGGGCCGCGCAAGGCCGACGTGCTTGGTCATTTCCGGAACGTGTTTGTGGTTAAGTCCTAAAGCGTAGGGGCGGGGATGTTTAACGTGGTCCGGGACTTCCTGCTGTTCATAGTCGGCAATCATTGCCTTGCCGCCGCCGCTGTAACCGGCCGTGGCGTTGCAGGTGACCGGGTAATCCGGGCTGACGATGCCCTGCGCTACCAGCGGGTAAAGCATCAGGACAAAGCCGGTGGCGTGGCAGCCGGGCACGCTAATGCGCTTGGCGTTCTTTATCAGGCTGCGTTGATCCTTCTTGAGTTCGGGGAGGCCGTAAACCCATCCCCCGGTAATGCGGTGGGCGGTAGAGCCGTCAATAACACAGACATTATTATTATCAATCAGGCTTACCGATTCACGGGCGGCGTCATCCGGCAGGCAAAGAAAGACTATATCCGCCTCATTAAGGAATTTCTTCTTGACGGCAGGGTCTTTGCGCTGCTCCTCCGGTATTTCTATCAGCTCGATGTCATTACGTCCGATTAAGCGCTCGCGGATTTTTAGCCCGACGGTTCCGTGCTGGCCATCAACAAAAACGGATTTTTTCATAAATTATGCATATCTCCAGGTTGTTATTAAGAGTATAACATAATGTCAAATAATACCTAAAGTGGTGTTTTTACGTTATATAAAATGGCAGTGATTATACATAAGATAATTAAACGCGGAAATGTGACTAAAATACCCCCTTTTGAACGTAAATTTCACTTGACACACCAATATTGATAGTTTATTGTGTATATAATATATCTACAGAAGAAGGAGGGAACATGCAGGCCTATTGCGTAAAGTGTCGCTGCAAACAGGAAGTTAGCAACCCCAAGACCATCACAATGAAAAACGGCAAACCGGCTACCCAGGGGGTGTGCCCTAAATGCGGCACTAAGATGTTCAAGATCGGAAAATAACAGCACCGATTTTGGGCAAGAATTTTGATTGAAAGATAAGGCTGGAGTTCCTCAAGAGGAATCCAGCCTTAAGTCTTTATTTGGGGAATGGGGTGACGGAATTACTTAATAAACTCTTTAATATACTGCTCGGTGTCCACAGTATTGAGTTTTTCGAACATCAGCGTAAAGCGTTCTTCCAGTTCCTGCATGATTGCCTGAAGGTCAGCAGACGGCAGGTTCCACATTTCTTTTTTAAATTCGCCTAAAGCCTTTTTGCGGGTGTTGTAGTGGAACTGTTCATCGGTATCACCGGATTTTCTTTCGCCGATGCACTTTTCATCGAGGTAGCGGTAGGCGCGTGCCAGTAAATCCTTGGGGAAGTGCGGACTATCATAAACGATATTCTGGAAGCCGGTGGCAAGATGGACTTCTATAGTATCCATCTTGGGGAAGTTATCAAAGGCTTCATCGGGTAAAGTGGAGGCGCCGTGCTGAACAGCTCCGCCCAATTTATATTCCTTACGCGCCGTATTAGACAGCTCTTTAAGAGTATCGAAGGCGATTTTTACCTTGGCGATAGAGCCGTCCGGTAAAACAACGCCGCCGTGAGTCGTGCCGGTCTGGACGCTGATTTTAGAGATGCCTTTAGAGCCCTGTGGTAACAATTTTAGATATCCGTCCATGAAAGCTCGCAGGTCTTCCACGGTGCTGTTGCCCTTGCCGATTTCGCCAATCTCGCCGCCGACGGAAACGGTAACGCCCTTAGGCTCGATGCCACGGATGAACTTGGTCATTTCCGAGGTGACCTGCGAGTTCTTTGCCTGCTGTTCACTTAAATCGTCTTTAGAAATATCCACTAACGTTGATGCGTCGATATCAATGTTATAAAATCCGGCTTCAATGGAGTCCTGAACGAGTTTCTTAATGGCATTGGTTTCTTCTTCCGGGTTCTTTTCATAAGCGGACTGCTTAAACTGATAATGGTCTCCCTGAATGAAGACTGGGCCCCGATAACCTTCTTTAATCGCTGCCGCCATAACACAGGCAACGTATTCGGCGGGGCTTTGCTTGGTGTAGCCGATTTCCGAGCGGGCGATTTCAAAAATCAAAGCGCCGACTTTATCCTTCATTGCCGCCTGGAATACCGCCCGAGAAACGTCGTAGGTTAGCATGCGGATGTTAATAGCGGGAACAGTCATCTTATCGAACTTGCCCCGGCCGGCGGCTTCGTAAAGACCTTGAATGCTGGCGGGGTAGATGCCTTTGTCCATAGCCATCTTGCGTATAGCCCTACATTGTCCCATTTGTTTTTGCAGGTCGGGTTCAAAGACGGCTTGCTTTATCAGGCCACCAATATCATCACTCATCACTTACTCCTGTTTTTATTTACCGCTGGATAAAATGGTGCGACGCCCGTTATATCTATCAGCATCATAATAAGTTTTGGGGTCAACAAGATTAGTTTTACCGAAGATACTTGTCAGTGGTACGCAGCCGATTTTGCCGTTTTTCAGACAGACCATGTTGCCGTAAAGGTTATTAACGACCAGGTCAACGGCGGCGATACCGAAGTGTCGCCCAATCCGCCGGTCGTATGCACAAGGTGCCCCGCCGCGCTGCAGGTGACTAAGCTCGACGCTGCGGGTTTCAACGCCAGTGCCTTTTTCAATTTTCGCGGCAATGACTTCACCAATGCCGCCGAGGGTAGCACGCCCGAAGCTATCGGTGGTTTTATCTTTTAGTATCTGTTTTCCGCCAGCGGGTTTGGCGCCTTCGGCCACGACGATGATTTCATATCTTCTACCTGATTTTTTACCTTCAAGCACCAGTTCGTTAATTCGGTCGTAGGAGAAATCGTATTCCGGTATTAAGATAATATAAGCTCCACAGGCCTCGCCGCCCTCCAAAGCCAGCCAACCAGCATTCCTACCCATTATCTCAACAACGAATATGCGTTTATGAGAGCCGGCGGTTGTGCGCAGGCGGTCGACCTCTTCAACAATAACGTTTAGAGCGGATTCAAAGCCGAGGGTATAGTCGGTTTCCGGCAGGTCTTTATCTATCGTCTTGGGAATGCCGACGATGTTAACGCCGTCTTTATACAGATGGGCGGCGGCTGATAAGGTGCCGTCGCCGCCGAGGACGATAATGGTTTCCAGTTCCATTTTCTTGATGTTGCTGATTATTTTCTTCGAGACATCGTTCTTGGGGTCATAGGGGCTAAAACGCGTTGTGCCGAGCATCGTGCCGCCGTAGCGATCCCAGGTCCTGACGATGTCGTCATTAAGGCGGACTATATCAGTCCCATTTTCCCATTTGGCAGGATTGACGTTGAAGAGTCCCAGCCAGCCATCGTGGATGCCGAGGACTTCATACTGGATGCCACGCTCTTTAATCAAGCGTTCGTCGGTAGCGGTTTTAACCACCCACTTGAGAGCAGGATTCAAACCGGCGCAGTCGCCGCCGCCGGTCAGCACGCCAATACGACTTTTTTTCATAGTCCTTCATGGAAATTATAGGAGGAGTAGAGGCGGCTGTCAAAAAGCTGGACTTCTCAAAAAAAAGGGAGTAGAATTTAAACGCCTTGGAGGATACAAGCCTATGAGATACTTAAGCCAAACAACAGGAGAAATTTCCGAAATGTGTTATTGAGCACTGGACTCGGCAAGAGCCAGTGCTTAAAATTTTTTAGGAGGTGGCGCCCATGCAGTCAAGCCTGATTGGGAAAATAGAAAAAGCCATGCGGTATGCCCAGGAAAAAGACAGGGTTACCTTCCAAGAACTTACCGTCAAATTCCACGGTAACAACAGCGATTACGATGTTACGCTTAAAGACGGCAAGTGGCGGTGTACCTGCAGCTTCTTTTCCCAGTGGGGACTGTGCAGCCATACAATGGCGATGGAGAAAATCCTGGAAAACATGCTCCCGCCAGAGGCACGCACGGCGCATATGGATGCTGCCGGATTGAAAGAAGATTAACTCTCAACGCTTAACCTCTCGTATGTAAAGTATTACGGAGAGTGTGAATGGACTTTATAGAGAAACTAGGAAAAATCAGTTTAAAAAATCGCAGCCTGCTTTGTATAGGTTTAGACCTCGACCCCTCTCTGATGCCAGAGAAAGTCGGGGTCTTTGAGTTTAATAAAGCAATAATTGACGCCACAGCCGATTTAGTTTCCGCTTATAAGCCGAATATCGCTTTTTATGAGGCGATGGGGCGTGAAGCAATGGATGAACTGCACGAGACTATAGAATATATGCCCCAAGATATCGTAAAGATAATGGACGCCAAGCGCGGGGACATTGGCAACACGGCTAAAGCATATGCCAAAAGCCTTTTTGACCGATTTAATGTTGATGCGATAACTGCCAGCCCATACCTCGGCTACGATTCATTAGAACCGTTTATAGAGCGGCGTGACCGGGGGGTGTTTATCCTCTGCCGGACATCCAATAAAGGCGCGGCGGATTTTCAGTCATTGCCCGTAGGAAATGAAGGCAAGCTGCTTTATGAAGTCGTCGCTGAGAAAGTGAATGAGTGGAACAAGTACGGCAACCTGGGCTTGGTAGTGGGCGCAACATTTCCGGAAGAACTAAAAAAAATCAGGACGCAGTATCCGCAAATACCGCTGCTGATACCGGGTGTAGGTGCCCAGGGCGGCGAGTTGGAGAAGACGGTAAAATACGGAGCGGATATAGGGCGACAGCGGACAGTAATAAATTCGTCGCGGCAGATTTTATATGCCTCACGCGGCAAGGACTTTGCCGAGGCGGCGGCTAAAGCGGCACGGCAGTTACGTGATAGCATCAACAAATATCTAGATTGAGTATTAACATTGTTATGGTTGTAGAAGTAAGTCCGGGCGACGTAGTAACGCTGAAGAAGGTACATCCCTGCGGCAGCTACGAGTGGGAAGTAGTCCGGGTGGGGGCGGATATCGGGCTGAAGTGTCAAAAATGCCAGCACCGCATCCTTATTACGAGGGGTGTTTTTGCGCGGAAAATCAAGGGTTTTGTGAAGAAAAACACTGGCGAGTTACGTTAAATTACCACAAAATTAAAATAATAACAAAATATTACAGTAATTGTGTTTGACATATTTTTCAAATCGTGCTAAACTCTGCGAAAATCCAGGTTTTTTTGCAGGAAGATGCAAAAAACCAAAGATGATTTTTTGATGGCTCTCATGGAAAAATAGTCACCCGAGCCAATTTTTTATACGGTAGAAAGAAAAAAGATAGTTGTTAAACGAACTAAGGTTTGAAGGGTGAGTTTTAGGGCTTCAGGTTTATTGATGTAGCAAATTCAACATCGGTCAAGGGAGAGTAAACATGACGGCTTATATTATTCGTCGGCTATTTATAGGACTGATTATTCTCCTTCTCGTTACCATGTTGGTCTTTCTTTTTGTCCGTCTATTACCGGGAGACCCCCTGATGGTTTTCATGGGCAACTACTCGCCCAGTTCAACAATCAACACCATGACCGCCGCCGAGCATGACGCATTGATGCATAAGTACGGCTTGGACAGGCCTATATGGATACAGTACGGCGATTGGCTAAATCAAGTTTTACATGGAAATTTAGGTAAGTCATTGCGTATAGGTCAACCTATTAGTGAGCTTATCGGCGAGCGCATCGGGCGTACGGCTTATATCGGTGTCATTATTTTTGTGATAACCACCTTCGGCGGTATTCTTGCCGGGGTTTACTGCGCCCTAAGAAGGGGCACCTGGATAGATAACACCATTACCACCATCGCCAACATAGGGATGACGGTGCCCGTCTTCTGGTTTGGTGTCTTGTTGATTTATGTTTTCGGTTACAAGCTGGGGTGGTTGCCGTTCTTTGGCTGGAAAGACCCATGGGATGACTTTGGGTACAGTTGTCTGTATCTGATAATGCCAGTGGCATCGGTGGCGCTGGGAGGCATTGCCGGTATGGCGCGTCTGGTACGTTCCTGTATGCTTGAGGTGATGAGGACGGATTATGTCCGCACGGCGTGGGCTAAAGGCCTGAGTGAAAGAGTCATCGTGGTCAGGCACCAATTGAAGAACGCAATGATTCCCGTGGTGACCGCCCTCGGCGGTACTCTGGGCATGATTCTGGGAGGCTCAATATTCATCGAAAATGTGTTTAGCATCCCTGGTATGGGACGGTTAATGACTACGGCAATTTTTGATTACGATTATCAGATTGTACAGGCAAGCGCTTTAATATTCGGCGGCATTATTATTTTTTCCAACCTAATTGTTGATATTGCCTGGGGCTGGTTAGACCCAAGGATAAGACTCGCATGAGGAGACCAACATGGCGAAAAAGACAGTAAATACGGCCCCGAGCCAGGATGCTATGGGCGTTGCGGTAGCGCCACCCAAACACAGCGAGTGGCGGAGGTTCGCCAGGGTATTCTTTGGTCGCAAACTCTATCTCATAGGGTTTATCATCGTTGTTATACTTATTTTCACCGCGATTTTTGCTCCGTTAATTGCACGCTATGACCCGGTTACCAACGATTTACCCAACAAACTGCAGGGGCCTTCTACGGAACACTGGCTGGGCACTGACCAATTGGGAAGAGATATCTATAGCCGCATTGTGTGGGGTACGCAAATTTCTATGGAAATCGGCTTCGCCGCTGTGTTTTCTTCGGCAATAGTGGGCATATTAATGGGGCTGGCTGCGGCCTACTTTGGCGGCATAGTCTTTGCTATTATTATGAGAGTCACAGATGCCCTGATGGCTTTACCGGGTATTATTTTGGTGTTGCTGATTGCCGGCCTTGGCGGCAGGGGAATCGGAGTGGTGATATTCGCTTTGGCTTTTGGCAATATTGCGGGCATGGCCCGTATGATGTGCGGCCAGGCATTAAGCGTTAAACAGAACGATTATGTGATGGCGGCCAGGTCTATCGGTATGAGCAACTGGCGCATAATGTGGGCGCAAATATTCCCCAATGCCTTCCCGCCATTAATCGTCGGGCTGACAATGGGCATCGGCGGCGTTGTGCTGGGCGAAGCCGGCCTAAGCTACCTGGGCATTGGCGTACCGGCGCCGGCTCCTTCCTGGGGAGGCATGGTAATGGACGGCCAGGGGTATCTATTGCAAAACCCGATTATTTCACTGGCGCCCGGCGTGGCGATTATGTTATTAGTGTTCGGTTTCAATATGGTTGGCGACGGTATTAGAGACGCCATTGACCCGAGACTAAGGGGTGTCCTGTAGAAACAACGATGATTCTTAGCAGGTGATTTTATGGCTCTATTGGATGTACAAAATCTAAAAACATATTTCCATACGGAATACGGACTGGTAAAAGCGGCAGACGGTGTTTCCTTCAACGTAAATCAGGGTGAAATTATCGGTCTGGTGGGGGAGAGCGGCTGCGGCAAGTCGGTGACTATATTATCGATAATGCAATTAATACCTTCCCCTCCCGGGAAAAAAGCAGGAGGCAAGGTAATATTTGAAGGTAAGGATTTACTGCAATACCAACCTAATGGTCAGGAAATGCGCTCTATCCGCGGCAGCAAATTAACCATGATATTCCAGGAGCCGATGACTTCACTTAATCCGGTGCTAACCATCGCACGCCAGATGACAGAGACATTGGAGCTGCACCTAGACATGGATAAAAGTGCCGCCCGTGAAAGAGGCATTGAACTACTAAAGATGGTTGGCGTGCCGGATGCCAGCCGGCGCATCGACGATTATCCACACCAGTTCAGCGGAGGTATGCGCCAGAGGGTGATGATTGCGATGGCACTATCATGTAATCCCATGATTATCTTTGCCGACGAGCCGACCACCGCAGTTGATGTTACCACCCAAGCGCAGCTATTGGAGCTGATGAAAGATCTGGTAACGCGTTTAAACACTTCGCTGGTGATAGTGACACATAACCTGGGGGTAGTAGCCCGCTACGCCCAGAGGATTTACGTAATGTACGCCGGGCGTATTATAGAATCCGGTCCATCAGAAGCCATCTTCAGCGATCCACAGCATCCTTATACTGTTGGGCTGTTGAACAGTGTTCCGAAGCTGGGAGAAAGACATGGCGAAAGAAAGCTGATACCGATATACGGCCTTCCGCCCAATTTAATCAACATGCCGCCGACCTGCGCTTTCCTCCCCAGGTGTAATGCTAAAATCGGTAGATGCTCTAAAGAACCGTGGCCGGAATTACGGGTGGTGGGTAAAGACCACCTTATTTCATGCTATGCCAATATAAAGGGGAAGTAATGAAAGCATCAAAAAATGAAACGATTGTACAGGTTGAAAACCTAAAGATGTATTTCCCCATTACCAGAGGATTACTACGGCGTAAAGTTGGCGATGTTAAAGCCGTAGATGATATTAGTTTTGACATCAAGAAGCACGAAACACTCGGGCTGGTGGGTGAGAGCGGCTGCGGTAAAACGACAACAGGTCGCTGCATCCTCCGACTGTATCAACCTACTTCCGGTAAGATTATATTTTCCGGTATAGACATATCAAAACTGCCGGAAAGGAAAATTAAAGACCATCGCCGCGATATGGGCACGATTTTCCAAGACCCCTTCGGTTCGTTGAATCCGAGACAATCCGCCGGAGGCATTGTGGGCGATCCGCTTAAGATACACCACATGGCCAGCGGCAAAGAGCTAAAAGGCAGGGTAGAAGAATTATTCGAGCTTGTGGGCCTCGACCCAAGCATGATGGACCGTGTGCCGCATGAGTTCAGCGGCGGACAGCGGCAGCGTATAGGCGTCGCACGCGCGTTAGCCTGCAATCCTTCACTAGTGGTTTGCGACGAGCCTATTTCAGCCCTCGATGTTTCAATTCAGGCACAGATAATTAACCTGCTGGAAGAGTTGCAGGAAAAACTTGGATTAACCTATTTGTTTATCGCGCACGATTTAGCCGTCGTCCAACACATCAGTGACCGCGTGGCTGTGATGTATCTGGGGCGCATTATGGAACTCACCTCTTCCACTGAGCTTTATGAGAACCCGTTACATCCTTATACCAAAGCGCTGCTTTCTGCCATTCCTATACCCGACCCTGCAGCGGAAAGGACGCGCTCGAGGATTGTGTTAAAGGGTGAAGTACCCAGCCCCGTCAATCCTCCGCCGGGCTGTCATTTCCATCCGCGGTGTTCACTGGCAATCAAGGAATGCAGTGAAACCAGGCCGCCCCTGCGTGATGTGGGGAACAACCATTACGTAGCCTGCATCCGCGTTTAGAGTCCACTGTTTAACGTTAGACAAAAAAAATACGGGTCGCGGTTTTTACCGCGACCCGTATCTCTTTTTAGGAAGTCCTGTTTCTACAAAGGTGTTAATTATTCTTTGTAGGCGTAGGTGTAAACAAAGAACTCGGTATATTCACCGATAGATACACCCTTGAGATGAGAGGATAGGGACGTAAGGGAAGGTGTATAGTACATGAACGTCCACATGCAGTATTTATCGGTCATTAACCTGGAAATTTCTTTGTAGATTGCAGTTCGTTGTGTCTGGTCGAGTTCCTGGGCTGCCTGGGTGGAGAGGGTGAGCAGTTCATCGGGTTGTGCGCAGCTAATCCAGGTGGTGTTGAAGTTCAGCGGGCCATTGAGGATGGTGCTGGCGGGATCGACCGTTGAGCCGGGGAAGCCGTAGGAGAATACATAACCCTCCCATCCATCGCCGCCGCCGCCAATCATCTTCGTGAACTGGATGATGCTGACTTTTTTAATGTTGAAGGTGATGTTGGCTTTCTTTAGCTGGTCTTGCATAGCCAACCCAAGGTCGTCAGGCATGACGTCTACCTGATAGCAATCGATGGTAATCCCGTTGGGATAGCCGGCTTCATCGAGTAGAGTGGCGGATGCCTGAAGGTCATAGGGATATCCAACGCAGGTTTCGTCCATGAAAGGTGCCAGACAGAATTCCTGGTTAGTGGCTACGCCGTAGCCATAGGTCAAACCTTCAACCAGCGCTTGTTTGTCAATGGCGTATTCTACAGCCTGGCGTACTCTGATATCAGCCAGTGGTGAATCCGGGTTCTTGCTGGAGGGGATTATGCACATATTGAATACCATATCGGTGGAGGTTACAATCTGGAAGCCCTCGTCGATAAGGCCCTGGGCATCTTTTGCCTGAACACCAAGCACATCGATGTCACCTCCCTTATAGGCGAGAAGAGCTACGGTGGGATCAGGAATAATGTTGTAGTCAATACCGTCAAGATAGGGCTTGCCTCTCCAGTAGTTGGGGTTGGCATCATAGGAGAGTTTCTGGTCGCGTTCGTAAGAGGTAAGCATGTAGGGGCCGGTGCCGACAACATGAGTCATCTTGTATTCAGGAGCCTGGGTTTTAAGAACGGTGGGTGAGAACATCATAACGCTCCAGAATGAAGCCAGACTCTTGGCAGCACCCCAATCGAATTTGCCGTCTACGAAGTCGAGTCTAACAGTGAATTCATCAACGATGACGCATTCTTCTACTGACTTCATATTGGGCCACATCGTGCTGTTGATGCCATTGTCAAGATTGTATTTAGCGGCTTCGGCGTTGAATGGAGTTCCATCAGTGAAACTGACGTCATGCCGCAGATTTAGTGTGATAGATGAGCCGTCATCAGCTATTACGTAGCTTTCCGCCAACCAGCCTTTGAGAGTGCCGTCAGCGCCGACAATCAGTAGAGGTTCGACGACCGGGAAGGAGAAAGCCGCGTCGCTGGGACCGGCAGTCTGTTCGGGGTCGCCAAGGTTAGCGACATTAGCACTGGCATAAAGCTGGAGGCGTCCGCCCTCTTTACCGCCGCCTGGTTTGTTTAGTTCACCGCCGCCACCGCAGCCGGAGAGGGCAATGCTCAGTATCATGATTACTGCCAGAGAAATAAAAAACAACTTTTTCATATTTTTCCTTTCACTCCTTAAAGAATTTGGGTTGAAGTTTTGAATATTAGTTATCCGGACAAGCATCACCTCCTCTGACTTAATCACTTAATTTTGTACGCTTGAAAAAACTTGAATTTGGCAGAATGATACAACTATAAAGCATACTTGTCAAGTAATATTACGTGAAGTTAGCCGGTTAGGGATTTTATTCGACTAAAAGGAGCGAAAATGAGGGTAATTTGAAGCTAAAAAAGTATTATAAAAGAAAAATGGGGGGTATTGTTATTGAAATAATGAAGCGGCACAATTTAGGTGACAAGTAGCGTAAAAAACCACGGGGGAAAAGTATGGCATTTAGGGATGATTTATTTTTTTAAATATTCCCAAAAACTTATTGACATTTTTTTTAGGGGATGGTAATATTTAGATGTGCCTAATATTTAGGCATGCCTAAATATATGGTGGTTGAAATGAAAGAAAGTACTGAAGAATATCTGGAAGCTTTATATACATTAACGCAGGACGATAAGAAAGCCGGAACATCGGCGATATCAAAACGCCTGAATATCGCCCCAGCCAGCGTTACAGAGATGATTAAAAAACTGGCGAATAAAGGGTTTGTTGATTATACGCCGTACCAAGGAGTAACACTGACTGCAAAGGGCTTTGAGATTGCCCAAAAAATGACTCGTAAGCACAGGCTGTTAGAAAAATTCCTGCACGATGTTCTTAAGATAGGTAACGACAAAGTCCATAAAGAAGCCTGTAAAATGGAACATGCCCTTTCAGACGAAGCAGAATACGCACTTTGCCAGACTCTAAACGCGCCAGACAAGTGTCCCGACGATAATATGGCGATTCCTCCGTGTAATCTGGGTTTTAAATCGTGCGAGGAGTGCCGTGAGTGGGGGATGGATAACCTGGAGCAAATAGGTAAACGCCGGCAGGATATCATCGCCGTATCCCAATTGAAGGAAAATCAGAAAGGCAAGGTGGTTTTTATCCGTGGTGACAACAAAGTGCTGCGGCGCCTGCTTGATATGGGGTTGACGCCCGGAACACAGATATCCATCAGCCGCATCGCGCCATTTAAGGGGCCGGTGGAAATAGCGGTCAGGGGCTCAAAGCTGGCACTCGGCGACGAAGTGGCGGGTAATGTTTTTGTAGAAAAGTCTGCCGTTAACTAGAGGTTATACCATGAGAGGCAGATTTCGTCATCGATTCTTCGGGAGAAGACAAAGGCGGAAAAGGGATGGTAGTCCGCATTTCACCATCGCTTTAGCCGGCAATGCCAACGTGGGCAAGAGCGTTATCTTTAACCGGTTAACGGGCTCTGACCAGATAACAGGCAACTGGCCAGGGAAAACGGTGGAGAGGGCTAAAGGCTTTCTCCACTACAACAACTACGACGTTGATATCATTGACCTACCAGGGATATATTCACTATCCACTTTTTCACTCGAAGAAGTGGTTTCAAGGGAATACATAGCGCAGGAAAAACCCGACGTAATCATTAACGTCATCGGCGCGCCGGTGCTGGAGCGCAATCTATTTTTCACACTGCAGCTGATGGAAATGAATATTCCCTTAATCGTCTGTTTGAACCAGATGGACATCGCTATCAGCAAAGGGATAATGATAGACACCGAGAAGCTGGAAAAGCTGCTCGGCGTGCCGGTGATAGCTACAGTGGCTTCGCGCGGGGAGGGGATAGAAAAGCTGAAGGAAACGGCTTTTAGATTAGCCGAACAGCACCAACATCACCTGCATCATCAGCAGATACCCATACATCAGGCTATTAACGAACCCGGGATTACACACACCACCAGATATAGCGCCAACATTGAAGAGAGAATCGAAAATCTTACCCGGGCAGTTGAGGAAGTAAAGACCGATTTGGGATACCCATCGCGTTGGGTGGCGATTAAACTGCTGGAAGGCGACTCAAAGATAAAAGAAATATTAGCCGAAAAAAACAAACCGTTGGTGGCGACTTCTGAAGCCATGGCTAAAGAAATGCAGGACATTTTTCATCAACCCAGTTATGTTGCCATGACCTCGGAGAGGTACGCACTGGCTAATGAAATTACGGAAAACGTCCAGAGCAGTAAAAGCACCAAAAGAACCTTGGCCGATAGACTGGATAAACTCGCTACAGGGAGAGTCACCGGTTATGTTTTTGCGGTTGTCATTATCGCTGGGCTATTAGCCTGGACGTTCATACTAGGGACGGCTCTTTCTGAATTATTGGCTAACGCCTTTAGTTTCTTCCAAAGCGTTGACCCGCAGGTCAGCGGCACGTTCTGGGCTGTTATCTGGAACGGATTATTCGGCGGGTTGGTGGCCGGTGTAACGCTGGTGATACCTTACGTCGTCCCGTTTTATTTAATGTTAGCGGTGCTGGAGGATTCCGGCATTTTAACAAGAGTCGCGTTTATGCTGGACAGCGCCATGCACCGGATGGGGCTGCACGGCAAAGCGATTATACCGATTATATTAGGTTACGGGTGCAACGTACCCGCTATTTATGCCACGAGGATAATGGGCAGCTGGCGCGAAAGGGTATTGACCGGACTGGCGATTACTTTCTCGCCGTGCGCGGCCAGGACGATAATCATCTTTGGGCTGGCGGCGCAATTTTTGGGGATATGGTGGGCGGTGTTATTGTACGGCATAGCTGTGCTGCTGACGTTCACCGTCGTTAGAGTAGCGGTGAGGGTAATGCCGGGTGAATCAAGTGGACTGATAATGGAGATGCATTCGTTTAAAGCACCTTCCTTCACCACCATTCTCAAGCAGACCTGGGCGCGGACAAAATCACTGATTTTCATGGTCATGCCGATATACATGGTAACCTCGGCGGTGGTACAGGGTATTTACGCTCTGGGGTGGCTGCAGCCGGTAAACAACGCCTTTTCCTTCTTAACATCGGGGTGGCTGGGATTGCCGGTGATGGCAGGGATATTGTTAATCTTTGGGGCGGCGCGCAAAGAGATGGTCCTCCTGATGGCGGTAGTGCTTTTCGGGTCCAACTTATCGGCGGTATTTACCAATCAACAAATATTTGTCCTGGCGCTGGTCAGCATGGTTTATCCATGCTTTGCTACCATAGGCGTGCTGATTAAAGAATACGGCTGGAAAGCGGCGTGGGCGATTATAGGGGTGAACGTAGGCGTCGCTTTATTAGTCGGCGGCATCGCAGACAAAATCTGGGGGTTATTCAGTTAAGGTGATTAATTAGCTTGAGCGCGGGCGACTTCGCCGGGGACGATAAAGTGCGCACCGATCATCTTCATCAAATCGTCAGAACTGGCTTCGCAGACCTTCTTTAGCAAAAAAAAGACTTTACCGCATACGGTTTCGTTCCAGAACCAATCCTGTAATGTTTTACTGGAGGCATTTGTCTGGCCTGGCTGGGCGGTGATACCTTCAATGTAATAGGCTTTAAGGTCTTCTACAGCGAATTTTAAAGTGCTGGCTATGGGAATATCGCTGCGCGGGTTTTGCGGCGGTTCGCCTTTGACAAAGGCATAAATAAAGTCGCCAAGATCTTCCAGCTTAATACCACTAACGCCTACGGTAGTACGCTTGCGTTGATTTAACCCCATATCATACCAGGGACGCATGGCGGTAATTTCGCGGCGGAAGGCAGCCAGCAATTCGTCGGTATCAGCAGCAGCTTCAATACTACGAGAAAAATCAACCGGGCAGGCAAGGACTGCCACTTCATCGGATTCAGGCTCGTCTTCAGGGAAATCCTCCAGAACCGGGCCTTGAGACGCAGCAAGCAGTTTGAGTAACGCTAACAGCACTTTTCTTTGAAATGCGGCATTATCAGGAGGACCGAGTGGATGACCCAGTTCAAAGGGAACCCACAAGGCTCTGGGGGGCTTGATAACCTCGGTGTGTGGCCGGACAAGGCTGATTCCAGCGGTTGGAATACCGGCTTCTTCAAGAAAGTGCGACAGCACGCCAACGGCATGCGTGCAACCCGGTCAGACAGGGAAAAGGAGGGCGGCATTAACGCCATCTTTTTTAAGCAGGCCGGCAATCTCACGGATGGGTTCTGGCGCATCCGGCTGGGCGCGGGCGGAGTTATAGGAGTAATGGAAATCAGCCAGACTACCGATGATGCCATCCGCTACCAGTTCACGCAAACGGTCAATGGGGAAAACCACGTTCCAGTCCCTCTGGAAGCCGGAACGGTCAAAGCTGGCAGCCATGTGCGACATAATCAGGTCGTTAGCCTGTACATTACCTGGGATAACACGATAAAAGTCGTCTGGATTCATCTGGAAAGGGCGGTCATGGCGGCCGTGCAGACCGGCCGTAGTAACGATAGCGACACGCCTTTGATTAAGCGGAGGACCGGCTACCCACGGACTAGTGTCAAATGAAGGGCACTTAATACTTAATAATAATTCTCTCTCTTCTTTGCTTACATTTTCCAGACGCATAGTACTTCCTTTCTGCGGGTAAAATTACTTACTCGTGGTCCATGCCCCAGCTTTCAAAGACATGTTTATATAAATCAGGCTGCGGGAAATCTGGACGCATCATTAACGATTCATGGGCAAAGCCGGATTCAAACCTTTCGGTTCCTTTTAAGCCTTCGACTAAAGTCGCCACTTTGGAAGCGGGCAGGGAGAACATCATCTCACCGGGGAGGGTAAGCGCCCGAGCGAACTCGCCGGGGTCGGGCAGGTTAATCCAGTATTCACCATGGAGTATCACGGGTACGACGGCGTTGTTGCAGGAGAAGGGGAAGAAATTCGATTTTACCAGAGACCTTTCTTCTGGTTTTAGTGAAAGCAGGATTATCCTTAATTGGTTGGTATCGCAGTAAATTATCACCGCCTCTGGCTCAAAGGAGGCTTTTTTCAACGGGGCAGTGAGAATGCCGATGTATTTGCCATATTCGAAGTATTCGCCGTTGGCTTGATGTCCGCCGGATGACTCGGCGGGCATAGGTACTAAACCGTAAGATATCACCGCGCCGGGGCACCAATTATCCTCTTTAAGCATAGCAACGGCGACTCTTTCACGCCGGGACATGCCGAATGCCTGACACTGCGCCAGATGATAGCCTTCGCCTTTCTTGGGGCGGATGGCGTCCTTCGGTATGTCGCTTTCTTTTTCCAGCATTTTCACGGCAATGGGGGATGTCATCAGCCCCAGTGAATTTTCCAACTCTTTGCCATAGCGGTTGTAGTCTTTGATCGTCGGCATAATGCCCTCCAGGTTGATTTATTAAGCGATCAGTTTCTTTATCAGGGCGGAAGCTTTACTGGCTATTTCCTGCAAATCCTGCTGGTTGGGCCGCCCCCGGGTATCTCCCAGTGGGCCTTTGGTGCTCATCTCTAAACGATTGTGGAACTCGCCAACAGTGTACCACTTGGCGGCAACGTCGAAGCCTATATGCTCGAAAAACTGCTCCAGGTAATCCCCGGCGGGGGTAGCTTCCTTGATGCCGGTGTGGGGGCCAGAATACGTGATAAAGATAACCGCCGTCTTGCCCGGCACTTTAGGCGCGCCCACCTTAATGCCGTTGGTTTTACGGTAGTAATCCATCCTATCGTTGATGTATTTTAACACTGGCTCGGGCGGCTGCCACTGGTACGTCGGCGCGCCGATGAACACGAGGTCATAGCTGTGCAGGTCTTCAGCCGCGGCGTCGGAAACTATTTTAAAAACCGGCGTAATACCATCCTTCACCAATGTATCCCGGATGGTATCGGCAACTTTTTTGGTATTACCGGTTGCCGACCAGTAAATAATCAAGACGTGCATATCAATACCTGCCTTCTAATAAATTTCTTCTCCGGAGAGTATCAGCAGATCTTTAACCATCGGCATGAATTTCTTTAAGAAGCCCTGGTATTCCGGGGTAGGCCCGGCTTTCCCGTCGAACTCCTCTATACTGGTTACA
>JAQTMM010000018.1 GCA_028714335.1 Dehalococcoidales bacterium | reverse complement strand
CCCTATCCCAGTCATAGATAGCGCCGATGCTCTTTAACTGGCGTCGCATGTTGTCGATATTTTGCATCGTCCACTTGAAGGGGTGGATGCCTCTTTTAATAGCGGCATTTTCCGCCGGCAGCCCGAAGGCGTCAAAACCCATAGGGTGGAGTACATTAAAGCCCTGCATCCGCTTGTAGCGGGCGAGGACATCGGAGGGCGCCATGGCGTACCAGTGGCCGATATGGAGGTCGCCGGAGGTATAAGGGAACATGGTAAGCGCGTACCAGCTGGGCTTGGAACTTTTATCGTCAACCTTATAAAGCTTGTCGTCCGCCCACTTTTGCTGCCACTTTTTCTCGATTGCCTGCGGGTTATATTTCTCCGGCATATGCGCTCTCCATTCCAGTCCTGCGTAAAAACGCCTTTAGATAATTTTAACAATAATATATACGTATGTAAATGTATAGTTATGTAAAGTTTCTAAAGAAAAACACGGCACCGGTTATTACTATTTATTTCCGGAAAACTAAAACGATTCCCTACTATTTTTTTGGTTGCGGCAAGGGGGGATTTTCAATACCCTTCATTATCCCCTTGATATAGCCAATCTGCCCGGAGTGCTCGCCTACTTCGCTGACCAGGTGCGATAACGCCCAACCAACAGTTCCCTTCATCCAGCCAAAGTCGCGGTGTACGTCGAGTTGTTTTTCATCCAACGTTTTCAGATAAGCCAGTGTTGTCTTCCTGACAGCCGCTGCATATTCTTTAAGGAGCGAGAGTGACGGCACGGGCCACGCCTTGAGTTTGGCAACATCAAAGAAGATGCCGGAATCTTCCGGTGATGTGTTGAACTTCTGATACCAGCCTTCGGTTTCGTAAATGTGCTTGCCACCCTTAAGCAAGGAGTTTATCCAGAAATCCTCCACCCGCGCCAGGTGCCACATCAGGAAAGCGATAGTGTTGCTGTGGGGCTTAGGACTCCAGGACAACTCATCCGGTGTGAGTTTCTTGATAGCGTCTTCAACATAACCGGTGTTCTCTTCTAAAGACGATATAACCAATACGATTGCATTCATCGGCGTACCTCCATCTTGATTTTTCTATCCATTATCAGCGTAAATAAAATCCATTGTTTAGCTATTTTAACAAGAACCGGAGTATATGTAAAAGGAACACATAGCTGATAACGCCAACAAGACAACCAGGCACCAAATTTAATATAATTAAGCCAGTTATATTATAGAAAACGGAGGCTTATACTGTAATGTTTAAAGACCCGGATATAGGAAAACCAGCCAAACAACTTAAAAAGGAAAGACACAATAGAATTCATGCCGCGATGACGCTGCAGATACCGGACAGAGTGCCGATTAGCTGCCCTATCGGTTCGTTCCCGGCTAAATATGCGGGCATATTATGTTCCGACGCGTATTACAATCACGATGCCTGGTACGACGCCTATGAGAAAACATTACAGGAGTTCCGGCCGGACACCTTCGGGGCAACACCGCCGCAATCGGGGAAAGCGCTGGAGCTTATTGACCCCAAAAACATGAGGTGGCCGGGGCATGGCGTTGACCCTCACCAGGCTTTCCAGGCGATTGAGATAGACAGCTTGAAGGCAGATGAATATCAGTTATACATGCATGACTCAAATGACTACATGCTGCGGCAATACCTGCCGCGACTTAGCGATAATCTTAAAGGACTATCAAAAATACCGCCTCTATACGAAATACTACACGGACCCGGTTCCGCGCAGGGATTAGCGATGGTAATCACCGAACCGGAGGTAGCCAAAACTCTAAAAGTACTGCAAAACGTGGGGCGGGAATTGAGGAAGATACGCCCCAAGCAAGTTAAATTCCAGAAGATGCTGGAAAGATACGGCTACTTCCCTACACCCATGGTGGGCGCAATGCCCCCTTACGATACGCTATCACATCAATTGCGGGGGATGTCCGGCACAATGTTCGATATTTTCCGCCAACCGGATAAACTCATCGAGATGACCGAGTTCATCCTCAAGGAAACACTAGAAAAGACGCCCATGATACCGGATGAAAACGGCGAAATAAGGATTTTCATGACCAATACACGCGGCTCGGATGAATTCCTTTCCAAGAAACACTTCGACACTTATTACTGGCCTACCTTTAAAAAGCTGGTTGACGGACTATGCGCCAAAGGCGGCACACCCAATATTTTCTTCGAGGGGTGTTTTAACAGCCGTATTGAATACCTCCTCGACCTACCCAAAGGGAAATTCGTTGCCCGTTTTGATACATCGGACATCTTTAGAGCTAAGGAAATACTCGAAGGGCACTGCTGCATCGAGGGGAACATACCTTCTTCATTGCTGCAGGTAGGGTCTACGGAAGACGTTATTGCCTACTGCAAGAAACTCATCGATGTCTGCGGCAAGGACGGCGGTTACATATTATCGCCGCGCAGTTCGGTTGATGAAGTCAACCCGGTAAATCTTAAGGCGATGATAGACTTTACCAAGGAGTACGGCGTATACCGTTAAAGGCAACCGGATATTCCCGACACTATTGCGCTTGGGGTGTTTTTCCCATAGAATAGAATAGCTATTGCCGAAGTGGCGGAATGGCAGACGCGACGGTCTCAAAAACCGTTGGGGGGCAACCCTCGTGTCGGTTCGACTCCGACCTTCGGCACCAGTTTCTCTACCCTTTTTTATCCATTCATTGTAAAATTACTTAATGGATATCTTCATCGTCGTTTTACAGTCGGTGCTGGTATTACTGGGCATCGGTGTCATCGGATTCTGGATAACACGGCGCGGCATTATGCCGGAACAGATTCACAGCTTTCTTTCACGTTTGGCGATAGACATCGCGCTGCCCTGTATGGTCTTTTCCAGCATCCTGACGACGTTCACGCCGGAAAAGTACCCCGACTGGTGGCAGCTGCCGCTATGGTGGCTGGCGTTCATGGGAATCTCGCTGGCACTCTCACTCGCCAGCATGTTCCTCTCCGCCCGTGAAACGCGCCGCGAGTTCGTCATAAGCCTTTTCTTCCAAAACGGTTTGTTTTTCCCCTTAATAATCCTTAGCGGCCTTTTTGGCACCGACGCCATTTATCTGCCGCAGCTTTATATCTTCATCATGCTGCATCCGGCTTTATTCTTTGGGACATATCACCTGTTCTTCAAGAAAAAGATGGGTGAAAAATCAATATCCTGGAGCCGGATAATCAACCCGGTACTGGTAGCAACGCTGGTGGCAGTCATCGTGCAATTAATACGGGGACAAGAATACCTGCCGGATTTTATACAGACAATTTTACAGATTGTGGGCGGCATGGCGCTGCCGCTAATCATGATAATTCTGGGCGGCAGCCTTTACCTGGATTTCAAACAAAGGGGCAAGGTTTATTACAAGGAAATAATCAAGTTCCTGCTGGTTAAAAACATAATTTTCCCGCTGGTTTTCCTAGGAGTTCTGATATTAATAAAACCGGACTACAGCATTGCCCTACTACTCATACTGCAGGCGGCAGTGCCACCGATAACAACTATACCTATTCTGGCGGAGCGGGGTGGGGGAAATAAAGCGATATCCACGCAATTCGTGTTCTCCAGCTTTGTGTTTTCGGTGGTTTCCATCCCCTTGATTTTCTGGCTGTTCAGCCGGTTTTTCCCGATGCCTTAAGACCTAAAAACCAGCCGGTTTTAATTGCCGTGTTGGGGTTCAAGTGGTATAATAAAATTTAAGTAAGAATTAGTCGAGGCCATACCCGGCAGATGAAATTGGAAGGGAGAAATCAGATATGTTTACGTTAGTGTGTCCTGCCTGCCAGGCCGAAAGCAAGTTCTCTTTTGTAGATGATAGCTATGAGGGGCCGCGCCGCTGCTGGAAATGCCGCGGAACTTTCAAAATCAAGATTGACCACAATAAACTGATATACTGCGAACCGATTGCTGAAGAAGAATTCACCAAGGTGCAAGACCTTTACGATTTAAGGAATAAATTCAAGAAAACAGAAGACTAGCCTGTTTTATTTCCTTTTACCATAGTCCTGCCCTTTTGCCCGCCGGGCTGCCGCTTCCTGTTTGGCTTTAAGTTCAATAAGACGAAACACCGTCTTGGCTTTGCCGCTTAGTACGAAATTCTGCATGTTGCTCCTTTAGTGTTCCGACTCATTTTTATCGAAACCTTATAAAGCATAACAACCGCGTATTAACAATTACGTAAAATGTATAAAGCGTAAATAATAAAACAATTAAGAAATCATAAAGAATTATCAACTGGTTTGGAAAATATTAGAGGCGGGGAAGCTAACGAGCGCAGTTGTGAGACAAAACCAGCTTTTGATATAATGCAGGTGACGTGAAGAGTTTTGGCGACATTTTAAAGCGACGCATTTTTCCCCTAATACTCATAGTAGTCGGACTAGTCCTGGCGATAGTGGCCGTCCAGGTATTAAGGGGCGTGCCGGGGTTCGTTTCATTTTTCATCGGCGCCGCCGCCCTAATCACCGGCATCCTCATCATCATTTACTGACGGAACAGCCGTCATCCAAGGCAACAGCCAATACATCAACGTAATTGCGACGAAAAAACCTTAATGATATAATTTACGCGTAGTCTTTGGCGAGTGGTGTAGTGGTAGCACAGAGGCCTTTGGAGCCTTTTGCCCAGGTTCGAATCCTGGCTCGCCAGCCATCAATTTTCCCTCTATGACCAATCCGGCGGGCCGACCTGTTCCTGTTTATCGTAAATCGGATTATAGACCAACGTTCCCATCTTTTTCAGGAGTTCATAGCGTTCCGTGTTAATCGGCTCATCAGGGCAGGCACGCATGATAGCCTCGTTGCGGATGTTAAAGCCGTCCTTAAATTCTGGGTGGGTGATGATAAAGAGGTCGTTGCGCCTAATACCCCTGATAACACGCTCGCCCATTTCCACCGGGTCCATAAAGATTTTACTGAAGTCGGGCATCGGGGGGCGGGGCTGTCCGTCTTTAGGGGGCGGGGGCATTTTAGGCGGCCATTCCTGCCCTTCATTAATCAAATGCGCCGGGCGGTTGGCAAAGGTGGAAGGACCAAGATTAGTCGTCGTGGGACCCGGCACCAGCACCGAAGCACCAATATTTTTATCCTGCAAATCGGTGGCGATGGTTTCCATCATCCCGGCTAACGCGTATTTGGAGGTGTTGTAGATAACGACGCCGCCCACGGCGCAAAGCCCACCGGTTGAGGAAGTGGCAACGATATGCCCGCCTTCGCCGTGTTTCATAATACGCGGCAAAATGGTAACGATACCGTTGATAGTACCGCCCACATTAACGCCCATACCGAAGTCCCAATCTTTATAGGTCATCATCCAAACCGGGCCGCCGGTGGCGACGCCGGCGTTGTTGACCAGCAGATGAATTTTCTCAAAGACCGATTCTGCTTCGTCGGCGGCTTTAGCGAAAGCGGCGCGGTCGGTAACGTCCAGCTTAATGGGGTGGACGGGCAGATTTTTCTCTTTAAAATACACCATCGCTTCATCCAAAGCGTCTTGACGCGAGTCGGCGATAACGACCTTCATGCCGTACTTGGCACAGGCTTTAGCAATGCCCAGCCCGATACCGCTGGCGCCTCCAGTAATAAACGCAACTTTTCCTGTAATGTCTTTCATGGCGAGTCTCTCTTTTCTATTCAGATTTACCAGTCGGGCGGACCGACCGGTTGTTGTTTATCATAGATATCGTTATAGTAAACCGTCCTGAACTTGCTGATAATGTCGAAGCGCTGTTGGTTCTTAGGCTCGTTGGGGATGGCGCGGATTAAAGCGTCATGGCGAGTGATATAGCCGGCGCGGAATTCGGGGTGGGTGTGGATATAGAGGTCGTTGTTCCTGATGGCGCGCAGGACGCGCTCGCCGGTTTCCACCGGGTCCATAGCGGCAATTTTAAACGCGTCCGAGGGGCCCTGACGCTTTGGGGCGTCAAGCGGGGGCTTGAGAGGCCAGGTTTCGCCTTCATTGCGGAGGTGTTCGGGGCGGTTAACGAAAGAGGAGTAGCCCAGATTACCCATCGTCGGGCCCGGGAAGAGAATGGAAACGCCGATATTCTTATCCTGCAAATCGGTGGCTAAAGCCTCCATCATGCCGGTGACAGCGAACTTGGTGGTACAGTAGCAAATCATCCCCTCTGCCGCGGCAATACCCAGCGTTGACGAGGTGCTGACGATGTGGCCGCCCTCGCCGTGTTTAAGGATATAAGGCAGCATAGTGACGACGCCGTTGATAACGCCGCCCAGATTAACCCCAACGCTATAATCCCAGTCTTTAAAGTTAACGTTTTCCACGGGGCCGCCGCCGGAACCGACGCCTGCATTGTTGACCAAAACGTGGAGCTTGCCAAAGACTTTTTGGACTTCCTCGGCGGCTCTGGCATAGGCGGCGCGGTCGGTAACATCAAGATTGACGGCATGAGCGGGAAGTTTTTTCTCTTTAAAGTACGCCATTGCCTCATCTAAAGCGTCCTGGCGCATATCGGCGATAACGACCTTCATGCCGTACCTGGCGCAGGCTTTGGCAATACCCAGCCCGATACCGCTGGCGCCGCCGGTGACAAAGGCTACCTTATCCTTGAGGTCTTTCATGGCAATTACCTCATCTTTCTTAATGCCCGATGCCGCAGGAACCGTCCTTACACATAACCGGCACAGGCATGCGGAGGGGCTTGGGGTCTTTCTTAATGCCCGCCTTGGGTATCCATGGGTCAATGGGCGACGACTGGAAGTAAGAGAAGTCGGTGGTGACCCACATAGGATTAGTTTCGCCGCCAACGACGATAAAGTTAACCGCATCCGGCCGCTTAAAGCGGGGATTGAGTTCATTCACCAGCCACTCGCTCAACTTGGCAGGGTCGTCATAACCTTCGGCTTTAAGGCTCTTGGCGGCCAAGGGGTCGCAGAGGAAGGTAAACGCACCGCCGAAAGGCCCGCCCATACTCCGCATGACTTCCAGCATACGCTGGGAGGGGCCTAAGCCCATGGTCATCACGTTCCAGCCACGGAAAAGACTGACAACACTCTCGTTCTTTTTAAAGCCCTTACGGACGTGGAAAGGCTCCCAGACGCTGGCTTCTTCGTTCTCGGCACAGCACATATTATTGTAGTTAATCGTGGTGCCGGTGGTGGCGGTGAAGGTGGCGCCGGGGCGCATATCGCCAAGGTTGATAGACATCAGCGTCCAGGCACGCCCGATAACGGAATTAGCATAGTTAATCGGGCTTAAAGCGCCAAGCCCATAGTTCATACCTATCTCGTCGCGGACAGGGCCGTTAACGACCATCATACTGGCAAAGGAGGTGGTCGAACTGGGCAGGGAAGGCCTACCAGACGCGCCTAGAGCCAAGAGAACGGGCAGATGCTCCGGCCGGGCGCCTGCCATAACGGCATTTACAGCGACACGTTCTACCGTGTATTGGAGGCGTTCCTCGTGGGTGGTGACGGACATCATACCGACTACCTCATCGGGCTTATGGTCGGTGCCGGTCAGCATCTCCGCTACGCGCTCCTCGGTGGGCAGAATGATGGGCAGCCCGTCCGTCCAACCGTTCTCTAAAAAGAGCCGGTGCAGGTTTTCCTCGGTGTCCGGCTCCACAAGGCGCGGGCGCTGCGGTCGTTTTACCATCCTGGGGTGCTTTTCTTCTTTGGTGAGGGGCTGGGTTAAAGCGAAGAAAATTTCATCCATCAATGGGGCGCCGGAAATGGGGTCGTTGCCCCTTATGTATTCCTTTAGAGTATCGCGGGAAACAAAACCGACGGGGTAAGGCGGGAAGCTCCAGCGCAGGTTCATGCCATGGCTGCGTCCGTCGCGCTGGACGTAATCGGCAAAGCGGGCGGTGACGATGGGGGCGGTGGGAACACCGAAGTCATTTTCCAGCGTCCGGGAGAATTCGGCGATACTCGCCGAACAACCGTCTCAACCCCCTACCCCAAGGATAGCGGCGTCGCCCTTTTGTTTAATCTCCGCCCAGAGCTGCGGCTCGTCGGTGAACATGCTGGTCTGCTTATGCCGCACCTCGGTTTTGATATTAGGGCGGTTTTCTTTAAACCAGGCGTCGAGTTCTTCTATAAATTCCTTGCCGCCAGCAAAGCCCGTATTCACCAGGAAAACAATCTTGCCTTCGAGGTTATCCAAACGCGGCGCCATGTTAAGGTGTTCCAGTTTTTCGGCGGTATCCCGCGGCTGATTAACGGGGTCGTGAATAGCCCAAGGCACAGAGTCAGGATTTAGCCGGCTGCCAAATATTCCGCTGGGTTGTCCGATGGGATCTAAAACCGTGATTTTCTTGCCGTCCTTGCTCATAGCTCTCCTTATCGATATGTCGTAATATTACGTATTTGACTAATAATAAAATAAAACAAATCAACAATTCAAGTGAGTTAAAAAAACATTACAAATAATACGTTTGACTTGACGCAATATATGAAAACAAGTGATAATTATATGCGACGTTTTTACGGGGCGCATTCGTCTAGCGGCCTAGGACACATCCCTCTCAAGGATGAGATCACGGGTTCGAATCCCGTATGCGCTACCAACACCTACGAACTTCATGGTACCCCACTAAACAATCACGCCCCGGTTTACAGTTCACGCTAAAATTTAATTACTATAGGTTCGCCGCCAAAAGAGGAAATGGTGGCGGTGGCATCTTTCAGGTAAAGCACCTGGGTATTGCCGTCGGTGGCGGAATACATTTGCTTGAGATTGGGATAAGCTTCCAGCATGCTCTCCTTGGCTGCCACGTTTTCGTCCTCAATAGCTAACGCCTGAACGCGAATCCACTTACCGTTATCCATAGCGCAGATTTCGATCTTGGGATTAGCCACCATCTGTTTGGAGACGTCCTTTTTCTTGCCGGTTTGAATGTACAGTTTGCCATTGAAGATATTGACCGTGCCAAAGGGGCGAACTCTTGGCTGGTCGCCGTCAACGGTGGCTAGATAATAGGTGCCGCATTTCTTCAAAAAATCATAAACCGCTTGCATTGTTTCTCCTCCAAATATGTTGTTATTTTGCAGTTCTGTTCGCTGATAGGATAACAAAGTACAATATTTGTGTCAAAAGTTGTGTGGAGTATTATCCGGCGGGGATAAAAAATAACCCCCTGTTTTTGGTACTGCCTCAACAGGGGGTTTCATAGCTGAATTGTATTGATTATTTAATCGGCGGGAGCGAGTTCCATGTCTTTTTCTTCCACCCTGACCTGCCCGGCGCCCGGGAAAGCTACGTTCCAAGTAGCTGCCTGGCCCGGTGTTTTAGCGACGCAGACGCCAATCTTACCGGCCCACTGGCCGCTCTTAATTTTAACTCTAGTGCCCTGTTTGACTTCCATTTATCTCCTTTTGCATTGAAATTATAAAGTAATTGATTCTTTAATATTTTACAACTTCTACTAGGAAGATTTCTAGCCGCCCGCCATAATTCCCAGCGCTTTTAAGCCCCCTATTATCATACTGACGGCAATAGCCGCCAACAACAGGGCAAAAACCCTGGATATTGCGGTAAGGCCACCCTGCCCCAGAAAGCGCGCTATTCTTTGACTCAAAAAGAAGATGACCCAGGTTATCACCATATTCACGATGAAGGAAACCAGCACCATATAAAGCGGGAACTGCCCTGCCAGCAGTAGTAAAGTGGCGATGGTGGCCGGGCCGACTGTTAGAGGGGTGCCGATGGGCACTACCGCTATCAACTCTTCCTTAACGGCGGTTATCATGTGGCCGGTCATCATATATTTGATGGATAACACCAGCAGCACGATGCCGCCGGCGATGGCGAATTCCTGGACGTCTATGTTCAGTACGCCGAGTATCCACTGGCCGATAAACAGGAAAATCAAACCAACGACGGTGGCGGTCAACACGGCGTAATTGACCATCTTGGTCTTCTGGCGGCGGTCCATTTCCTCTGCCGCCATGACGATAAACGGAAGATTGCCAAAGGCATCAATAACGATGAAAAGCGGCACGAAGGTCATGATAAAGTCGTTTAACGGGCTTGACAAGTTATATCTCCTTCACTCCTAATCAAGGTCAAGAAATTTATGATACCTTCTTTTGTAACATTACCTTATTATCGCCGACGGCATAAAAATCTGGGATTGTGGCAATAACCTCATAGCCGCGGGAGAGGTAAAACTTGCGCGTGTTTTCATAAGACGGGATAGAGGACGTTTCAATAATGATTAACCTGCCGCCAGCTTCTTTGATAGTTTTCTCGGCAATGGCGGAAAGCGCTTTACCGATACTGCGTCCCCTCTTAGCTTTATCGACAACAATCCAGTAAATATCCCAGGTGCCTTCGGTGCAGGGGGTTTGACCGAAGGATACATAGCCTAATACCTGTCCTTCGTCTTCGGCGACCTGTATAGTGTAACCATATTCGATGCCGTGCTTCAGATAGTCGTCAATAACTTCCCGGGCAACTTCGACTTCAATTGGTTTGAATTCGGGAGTGCTTGCCAGTATCCGCAGCAGCGAAGCCCGGTCCTCCGCGGTCATCGGGCGGGTTTTCAGCGCCATTGTGGTCCCTTTCTAGTGCGATATCGACAATCTTGCCGATAAATTCCGCGTAACTCATGCCGGCAGCCTTGGCCTGCAGCGCAGCACCGGCATCGGGCGAAATATCCGGGTTGGGATTGACTTCAATTATATTAATGTTTCCGGCTTCATCCATCCGCATGTCCACCCGCGCGTAGCCGGTGCTGATTATCAGCTCGAAGACCGACCTCACAGTATCGGTGATTTCACGCAGCCCGCGCTGGCTGATTTTTGCCGGGCAGACATTCTTGGTGCCTTTATAATACGGGCTCTCGGTTTCCCACTTGGCTTCATAAGTTAAAATTTGCGGGATATCCGGCTCCAGCGAATACCTGATTTCCGATGCAGGTAAAACTTGAATTTGTGTACTGCCCATGGCCGTGGCGTTGAATTCCCGCCCGTCAACAAAACGCTCAACGAGGGCGCCGCCGCGATAGGACTTGCTGACGGATTGAACCTGTTTTTCAAGTGAAGGCAAATCATTAACGAGGCTGTCCTCGGTGATGCCATTGCTGGCATCATCGGCACGCGGTTTAACAATACAGGGAAAACTCAAGTTAAAAGTATCTAACGTTTCAGGGGTCAGCACCTGAAAGTCCGGTGTTTTAAAACCAGCTTGTTTAAGAATTTGCTTTACCCTGGCTTTATCAAGAGCGAGTTTAAGCACCTTAGGTCGGCAACCGGTATAAGTGAATCCCAGTTCGCTCAATTCCGAGGCTACCATCGCCTCGGTTTCCGGCTGGTCGCAAAACCCTTCAAAAAGATTGAAAACGACATCCGCGTGTAAAACTTCAAGCCTTTTACGGGCTTCGCTGAAGGGCGGTATTAATGAAAATAATGTAACGTCATAATCAAGTTCAAGCAGAGCTTTATGCACCGCCTTAACCGAGCTGATGATGTCCAGCACCGATTTTTCTTCAACTCTACCGCGGCAGTAGGAAAGTGTGGGGTCGTTGTAAACAATTACTATACGCCGGCGCACTTTGGATACCTCTCTATAGCTGCATCAAGCACCGCCCCTATTATCCCCTCATGAGTCCATCCCAGCTTGGTCGCCATAATTATTAAGTCGCTGTAAGTCCCCAGCCCGGGGAGCGGATTAATCTCGATAAAATAAGGCGTGCCGTCCGTGCCAACACGGAAATCCACGCGTGAAACGTCGCGGCAGCCCAACGTCTTAAAAGCGTTAAGGGCGTGTTCTTCCAGTTTTTGTAAAACGGGTTTGGGGAATTTGGCGGGGGATTCGTATTCCACCTGATTGACGTAGTCGCGCTTAACTTCTACGGAATAAACAAAGTGTTTGGGTTTTTGCTTGGGGATAATGCGCATCATGCCCACCAGTTTGGGCGGCGCGTTGCCGATGACGCCCATCGTTACTTCTTCACCGTCGATAAATTCCTCGACCATGACCGACTGGCTGTAGTCACTTAAAATCCTTTTCACTTCTGCCTCGGTCTGCGTAACGTTCTCGGCTAATGAAGTCAGGCGGATGCCTTTGCTGGAACCTTCATACGCTGGTTTGATTATAACTGGAAAATGGAATACTTTCCAGTCTTTTTTTGTCAATTCTTTTACGTCATTTACAATCAGCCATTTGGGCGTGGGAATACCCGCCAAAGACACGAACTTTTTGGTGAGAGTTTTGTCTAAACAGACGGCGAGTGTGAGGGGGTCCGAGCCGGTGTGGGGGATATCCAGCATTTCTAAAACGGCGGGGACTTGCGCCTCGCGGCTGCGGTAGTTGCCGCGGCCTTCGGAGATGTTGAAAACGAAGTCCACCTTTTCACGGCGGATGTTATCAATAAACTGGGCACCGCCGCCCAGATGAACGATGCGGTGCCCTTTTTTCTCTAAAGCGCCGGCAATGATTTTTACGGTTTCCGGCGAATCGTACTCTTCAAGTGCGTCATCAACTTTGTGGTTTTTGGTTACGTCGGTTTTAAGGTCGTACGATAACCCTATCCGCATGAGCCTCTCCTTTGGTTTTTACAGGCAGAGCGGCATCCTCCAGCAGGCTCTCTACGACTCCGCTTACTGGTGGTGCGGCCACGGCTTCTTCTTTGCGATTACGGGTTTTGGGATTGCGATAACGGTAAACTTTACCTTCGTAGTTCTGCAGCAGGAGCTCGCTATCGTTCATGGAGAGCACATAGTTCGGGTTTAAAGGCACCTTGCCGCCGCCCTCAACGAGGTCAACGACGAAGTTGGGTATGGCCAGACCGGAGGTGTGCCCGCGCATGCCTTCGATAATTTTAATGCCAACGTCCACCGAGGTGCGCAGGTGTTCCGTGCCCTGTACCTCATCGCACTGAAAGAGGTAATAGGGACGGACTTTTGCCTTTAACAAAGCGTGGGCAAGTTTGGTCTGGATTTCCACACTGTCGTTAATGCCCCGGAGCAGTACCGTCTGATTATTGACCGGTACGCCGGCCCTTATCAGCTTATCACAGGCGGCAGCCGCTTCCGGTGTGACCTCGCGCGGGTGGTTGAAGTGGGTATTGAACCATATTGGCCCGTATTTGGAAAGCATATTACAAAGCTCGTCGTCAATACGCTGCGGCAGTACCACCGGGAACCGCGAGCCGATACGGATAATTTCGATATGTTTGATTTCCCGGATTTTGGCGATGATAGTTTCCAGGTGGCTTGTCGAAAGTGTCAGAGGGTCGCCGCCGGAAAGGATTACATCTCGAATCGCGGTATGCTGGCGTAAGTAATCCAGCATCGCTTCAATCTGGTCGTCGGTACGCGTCCAGGCTCCGTGACGCCACTCTCTTTTGCGCGTGCAGTGGCGGCAGAGCATGGGGCAGATATCCGTCAGCACCATCAGTGCCCTATCCGGATAACGGTGCACTAGGCCGGGAACGACGGAGTCTTCTTTTTCCGCCAGCGGGTCTTCCATCCCGAACGAACTCATCGTTATCTCTTGAATACAGGGAACCGACTGTTTTTTGATGGGGTCGTTGGGGTCGCTGGGATTAATCAGCGAAAGATAGTAGGGGGTGATTGACAGGGGGTAACGCTTGGCGGCCGTTTGGATTTGTGCCTGTTCTTCAACAGACAGGGGTAACAGCTGGATTAGCTGCTCCAGTGAGGTTATCCTATTGCGGAATTGCCATTTCCAATCTTTCCAGGAAGCATCCGAGACGTCCCAGAAAAACCGGTATCTACCATTAGTCGTACAACTGGGAGGTTCTTCCTCTATATTACTGGTAATTAAACTTTTACCGGGAGGTTCCTCGGTATCTGTGCTTTGACAGTTAAGGGATGTGTTTTTTTCGAGTGTGTGGCTGTCCTGGCTTTTGAAGGCCACCGATGAAGTTTTCACTTTTTTGTTTCTCAACGCTCCTTATTTAATTATTTTTTATTTGTGAGTTTTAGTGAACCTATTGTTCTAACTTGACATTCCTGATATAATATACAGGAATAAATATTCCTAAATTTAATTATACAAGAATGACACAAATTGTCAATAGTTTTTTAGTTATTTTTAGGAATAGTTTTTTTCAGTTTTAAGGCCGAGGAGACAGCAATATGCCGGGATGGAAATTTTTAACCAATCATGCCCAGGTATTATGCCTTATCGCTCAGCGTCCACGCATCACCGCCCGCGATATTTCCACCGCCGTCGGTATTACGGAAAAGGCGACGCGCAACATCATCAACGACCTTGAGTACGACGGTTATATCACCAAGAAAAAAGAAGGCCGTAATATTATATACCGTTTTGACCCCTACCTTCCCTTAAGGGCTAAAACACAGCAGGATAAAGCCGTCGGCGAACTGATGAGAGTCCTTGGGTGGAAGCCGCAGAAGAAACAACCTAAAAAGAGAGCTCCTGCCCGGCAGCCCAGTCTGACCATCTAAACTTATTCATACGTTATCCTCCCCTATATATAACGCATCAGGGAGTTTTTTGTCTCTGTTTCCCGGAATTTTCTTTAACTGGTTGATATGTTATATAATGTACCAGCAAAATTTCTTTTAGGAGGCAAATTATGAACCTGGGTTTGAAAGGCAAAGTCGCGCTGGTGACCGGTGCCGGCAGTCAGATAGGTTTCGGCAAACAGATTGCCCTGTTGCTCGCTCAAGAGGGGTGCGACGCTGTAGTCGTTACGGATATTATTGACGACGTTAACCTCACGGCGGAAGAAATTAAGAAAACCGGTAAAAAGTCGCTGGCGGTTAAAGGGGACATTACTAATAAGGACAGCGTGCAGTCACTGGTGAAACAGGCTGTTGACGCTTTTGGGAAAATAGACATCCTGTGCAACGTTGCCGGCGGCATTGCCAACCGCGTTGCGTTTGACCAGGCCAAACCGGAAGATTGGGATAAAGACTTCCACCTCAACCTTACCAGCATTCTCCTCACCACGCAGGCCGTGCTGCCTTATATGCAAAAACAAAAGTCCGGCGCCATCGTCAATATCGGCTCCGGCAGCACCCGCATGTACGGTCATGGCGTGGGCAACTCTTATGCCATCTCCAAGGCCGGCGTTGACACGTTAACCAAACAGACCGCTTTCAATGAAGCTAAGAACGGCATCCGCTGCAACTGTGTCGCTCCCGGCCCCGCCCCTACCAACTTCATCCCGGGCCCGGACAAAAAAGGCATCATTGACATGCTCGCCAAGACCATCCCGCTGGGCAGAGGAGCCACGCAGACGGATATTGCTAACGCGACGCTGTTCTTTGCATCGGAAATGTCCAGCTACATCACCGGCGCTATCCTGCATGTTTCCGGCGGGTCGGTACTGGATTAATCACACGTAAAATTTCAGGAGGCCAAAATGGACCTTGGTTTTAAGGGTAAAGTAGCGCTAGTAACCGGTGCGGGCAGCCAGAAAGGTTTCGGAAAGGCGATAGCTTTATTACTCGCCAAAGAAGGCTGCGATGCTATAGTCGTGACAGATGTTAATCTGGACGACGTCAAGAAGACCGCGGCAGAAGTTGAGAAGCTGGGCTGTAAAACAATGGCGATTGGCACCGACATCACCAACAACGCCGAGGTTGACGCAATGGTCAATAAGGTCATCGGCGAATACAAAAAAATAGATATCCTCTGTAACGTTGCCGGGGCGATTCTGCAAAAAGACTTCATGCCCATCGACGAGCAGAAAACCGAAATCTGGCAAAAGCAGATGAACCTTAATCTCTTCGGGACGATGTACCTCACACGGGCGGTTGTGCCTTACATGAGGAAGCAAAAATCCGGGGCGATTGTTAATATCGGCTCGGGAAGCTCTTCGCAGTTTTCCTTTGGGGTTCAGGTTTATGCCATCTCTAAATACGGTCTCGATTTATTTACGAAGCAACTGGCTTTTCAAGAGGGTAAGAACGGTATACGGTGCAACTGCATCTCACCGGGGCCGGCGCCTACCAACTTCGGGGCAGTTTTAAGAGAAGGACAACCACCGCCGCCCAAAGAAGTGTATGACAAAATGCACGAAGAAATGATGAAAGCCTTCCCGCTGGGGAGGATGGGCAAACCGGAAGATATCGCCAATATGACGGCTTTAATGGCGTCGGACGTTACCTGGTATGTCACCGGCCAGGTGATACAGGTAAGCGGCGGCAACGTTATGTAATTACGTCGTGCATTTGTAACGTTTGAATGTCTTGACAGACACTGCCACCGGTGTTAGCATGCGGGTAGAGGCCATAGATTGGCCTCAAATATAGCTTCAGGAGGCACGACATGAAACTCCATGAGCTATTCGGAGTATGGCAGGTGGACAGTAGAAGCCCTACCACTTTGGTGGGGCCTAGGGAAAACGAATCCGGTTCGTAAGATAAAAAGAGGGGTTGAATTTACACCCCATACGATAGTGTTATCGCAAAGAATTGGATTCGTCCAGGTAGACTTGATGGCAGGAGCTGCGTAAAAGCGGCTCCTGTTTTTTATGGGGAAAAGGGGCGGGGCACAGTTTTTCTTGACATCATACCTCATCAAAATTTAGAATGACGGCGATGGCTCAAAAAATTCGTATTGTACCCGCTATCCTCACTGATGACCCTAAAGCGTTAGAAAAGTTCGTGCGCGCTACCGAATCATTCACTGATTTTGCGCAGATAGATATCATGGACGGCAACTTCGTGCCATCGAACAGCATTTCTTATAAAGACATCGCTCCGCTAAAGCCCAGGTTCCAATGGGAGGCACACTTGATGGTGCAGCACCCGGAGAATTACCTGGAGGGCTTTAAAAACGCCGGGGCGCAGAAAATCGTCTTTCACTTTGAAGCCAAGACCGACCGCGAAAAAACGATTAAACAAAGCCGGGAGTTAGGGATGCAGGTGGGGCTGGCGGTAAATCCTAAAACAACAATTAAGGAGTTCGCACCGTTGGTTGAGCTGGTGGACAGCGTACTTTTCTTATCGGTAGAGCCGGGGTTTTATGGCGCAAGATTCATCCCCAGAGTTTTAGATAAAATATTTAAGTTCCACATGACTTATCCGAAGACAACAATACATGTAGACGGTGGCGTAAAGGAAGACAACATTAAAGAAATCACCCAAACGGGGGTGGAGGCAATATGTGTGGGGAGTGCTATCTTTAATCGGTCCGACCCAGCCGACGCTTACCGCCGGTTGGTAGAACTGGTTACTGCTTAAGCTGTTCTGGTTTTTCCTCGGAGCCCCAGTTGAGCATTACCTCTTTGAGTTTCTGGCTAAGCTTGGGATTGGCACGTAGCCTTTGGATAAGGACAGGGCAGGCTTCCAACAGCGAGTTCTGCGCGGCTAAAGCCATATTGGAGAGGAGGTTCTGGGTGGCGGCGTCCATCGTCTGTTGCGGATTAGCGCCGGGAACGCCCTGCTCCAGCTGTCGCCGCAGGTCTTCAGAGGTGAACTTCATCGGCGTCACGCAGGCTTTATACCAGGGACATTCCTTACACTGGACTATCTGATAAGCTTCATCAATAATATCTGACATTTTCTTAACCTTATCTCAATCTGTTATCAAAGCTAACTTTGACTCCAAGTTGAGTATACTGGAGAAAGCCCCTATTAATACATCTTTTATTATACCATCTTTATCAATGAGGTAGGTGACGGGAATACCCCTGACGTTATATCGATTGCTAACCGAGCCATTTATATCAAGTAAAACGGTAAAAGTGTAACCAAAATATGCAAGGAACTGTTTAACGTTATTGGAGTCTTCCTGAAGGTTAACCGCCAGTATCACCAGATCCTTTTTCGACCAATTTTCATCTTCATATATTTTTTGGAACAATAGCATTTCCAATTGACAGGAGTCGCACCATGTAGCCCAGAAGTTAAGCAGAACCGGCTTACCAAGAAAGTCACTCAAGTTGACTTGATTGCCGAAAGTATCCTCTAGCTGGAAATCATACGCTATTTTACCTACCGTGTTACCCTTCTCCCCTCCGGAACCTCCACATCCAGTTAATAATAATACGGAAGCAATCATAACCGTGAGTAAAGTCAATATTTTCTTCTTCATACTAACCTCCTCTAACCTAAAGTCTAAAGTGCTGATATCAGCGCTAATTTATTAAGTATTAATAAAACACCGACGGTTAATAATAAAAGCGCGCTGATAATTTGAATAATCCACGAGTAACGCTGAATCCGTTTGATTAAAGGCTGAAAGACATCGAAAGCCGCCCCCAAAATAAGGAACGGTAAACCCAAACCAAGCGAATATACCGCCAACAAATAAGCGCCTTGCCAGGCGGTAGCTTTGACCGAAGCCATCGTTAATATACTCCCCAGCACCGGCCCGATGCATGCCGTCCAGCCCAAGGAAAAAGAACCGCCGATGATGAAAGAGCGCAGAAAACCGGTAGTTTTACCTGCGGCTGGTCTTAGACGTCTTTCAAAATTCAGCCACGGGATTACCATTGCCAGCAATATGAATACGCCAAAGGCTATCATCAAACTGCCGGCTACAATACGTAAAATATTATAGTCCGGAATAATTGCGTGCCCAGTAATCCCAACAATCACTCCCAGAAAAACGAAAATTACTGTGAAGCCCAGGACGAAGCAAAGTGAATGCAGGAATATAGCCAGCCGGAACCCTTTACTTTCAAATATATCCGGCCCGTAGAGGCTGGCTAGATAAATAGGCACCATTGGTAAAACACAGGGAGACAAAAAAGATGCCAGCCCCGCTAAAAAAGCCACCAGAAGCGTAATATTTTCTTCCACTACTACCATTTTATAATGATTAATCGGAATCCGCCAGAACCTAAAAATGTGTACTTAAAGTTATCAATTCCACTATGGACAAAACAAAAGCTACAGCATATAATCCAGTTATACATCATCAGTTTCGAGTCAGGAGGAAGCTATGCCGTTATATGTAATGATGACCAACCTTACTGATGAAGGCAGAAAAACGGTACTATCCAATCCCCACAGGATTAAAGAGGTCAATAAAGAAGTGGAGCGGATGGGCGTTAAAATCGTGGCGCAGTATGTGACTCTGGGGCAATACGACTTTATCAACGTGCTTGAAGCCCCCAATAATGAAGTCATCGCCAAGGTAGCTACCGAGTTGGGCGCGCGCGGCACGCTGCAGACCAGCACGCTGGCAGCCCTGACGCTGGACGATTTTATTAAAGCGCTGCATTAGTGCGGATTTCATTAATATAATAAGAACCAAACGATTGACTGCCATATGCTTGATATTATTGGAGGAAGATAATCAGACCTCTAAGTTATACCCAGATTTCCTGCTATCAGCAATGCCCCCTGAATTACAAGCTGCAGTACATCGACGGGCTAAAACCTAAAGCCAAGTGGTATTTCAGTTTCGGCAATACGCTGCACAGTACTGTAGAGTATTTCTTTAAGGTGCGCACGCCACCGCCCCCATCGCTGGAAGACCTGCTCAAATTTTATGAAGACAACTGGATTTCACAAGGCTACCCTTCGCCAGAAGATGAGTCAAGGGATAAAAACTACGGCAGAGAAATCCTCAAACGCTTTTGGGAAATTCACTCCCCCAACTTCCGCATCCCCATTGCTTTAGAGCGTGGCTTTATGCTGGACGTGGAGGGGATAAAGGTGAGGGGATTCATCGACAGGGTGGATAAGCTGGAAAGCGGCGGATTGTCAATTGTGGATTACAAAACCAACCAGGAGCTTTTTACCACCGACCATTTAAAGAACAGCCTCCAACTAACGATTTACCAGATGGCCGCCGAACAAACGTGGGGCCTGCCAGTGGAAAAACTTACCCTTTATCACCTCCGCTCCAACACCCCACAGGCATGCCCGCCACGCGAAGAAACTAAACTTAATGAGGCGCGGCAGACGGTATTGGATGTGGCTGACCAAATTGTTAAGGGCAACTTCCCCGCCACCCAAAATAACTTCTGCCCCTGCGACTTTGCGGAACACTGCCCCTACTACCGCCACCAGTTCATCGTCGCTGCCCCTCAACCTAACGTGCAGCAGCCCTTGCCCGGCATTGCCGCGGCGGAAGCCGTGGAACGCTATGCCGCCATAGACGCCCAGGTAAAGGAACTGCAAGCCGAGCTCAAGGAAATCCGCCAAACGGTTATTGACTACTGCGAGGCGGAAAAACTGAATCGCGTATTCGGCAGCGAACATGAAATCACCTATAAAATATCGGAGAGAACCGGCTTTAACGAGGATGAGGTTAAAGCCATCCTAGAGCCGTTGGGGTGGTGGGAAAAGGTGCTGGGTTTCGACCCCGAAAAACTGAACGAACTATTGAAGGATGAATCGGTCTCTGACGATATTAAAAAGAAAATAAAGTCATTAAAGCGTGTCGTATCCAGCTTCCCGCAAATACGCATCAAGAAGCACGATGCGGAAGACGAGCAGGACGAGTAAGTATGGCGAGACTGCTGCTCATTAGGCACGGCACCACCAAACTCCAAGCCACAGACAGGTTTTGGGGAAAAACAGATATTCCCTTAAGCGCAGCGGGCATCAAGGAGATTAAAAAACTCAAAGCGCGGCTGGCTAAAGAAAAAATCGACGCCTGCTACTCCAGTACATTGAGTCGCGCCCGCAGTACCGCGGAAATCATTTGCGAGGGGCGTAAGGTTAAAACAGTTGCCTGCGAGGAGCTTCGCGAATGCGACTTCGGAGACATCGAGGGGCTTGGCTTTAAAGAAATCGAGCAACGTTATCCTGATATTGCCCGTAAACTTGCCAACGGTACAGCTGTAAACTTCCCCGGCGGTGAAAGCTTGAAGCAGCTTGACTCACGGGTGAAGAAGTTCATCAAGAGGCTAGAAACTATTAAACCCAATGACACCGTCGCCATCGTCTCTCACGGCGGGCCGTTACGACTGTTAATTTGTCACCTGCTGGGTATTAGTGTTAAGCACTGGCAACAGTTTAATATCAACCGGGCGTCTTTGAGCATCATCGAGACGTATCCACAAATGGCTTTCTTGAGTTTGCTTAACGACACATCACACCTTAAATAAGAAAGGCACATAATGACTAAAGCATTCGTATCCTGGAGCGGCGGCAAAGACTGCTGCCTGGCACTTTATCGGGCGCTAAAACAGGGATTGGAGGTACGCTATCTGTTTAACATGGTTGACAAGGACTCCAACCGGTCAAAGAGCCACGGCGTACGCGCGGCAGTGATTAAAGAGCAAGCTAAAGCGACGGGGATACCCATAATACAGCAGCCCACCACCAACGGCGATTATGAGGAAGTTTTCACTAAAGCGCTGCAGCAATTCAACAAAGAAGGCATTACCGTGGGCGTATTCGGGGACATTGACTTCGAGCCACACCGCGAATGGAACGAAAGGGTGTGTAAACCCGCCGGCATTACCGCCCAGCTGCCCCTCTGGCAGGAAGACCAGACTAAATTACTGGAAGAGTTTTTAGCGGCGGGGTTCAAGTCGGTGGTTATTGCCGTAAAAACCGACCTCATGGGCAAGGAGTTTCTAGGCAGAATCATTGATAAACAATTCCTCGATGACATCGCTAAGCTCAATAAAGGCATCACCCCTTGCGGGGAAGCCGGAGAGTTCCATACCCTCGTTGTTGACGGTCCGATATTTAAAAAACGACTCGAATTAACGAAAACGAAAATAGTCACCCGCCAGGAACACCACTTTTTGGAAATACTGGAAACGAAACTCGTTGATAAATGAGGAATAGCCGATGACATGGCTAAGACAATTTTCCCTGAATAAAGAAAATTACATTTATGAAGGAACGGTAAAGACAGGGCGAGGCGGGGCAGTTAAAGAAATGTCCAAGCCTGACTTCCTGGAAAGCCTCCGTGACCTGGTAGGGCTGGATGTAATCCCCGGCACGCTGAACCTGAGATTGACCGAACCGATAGAGCTGCCGCTGTTCCGGTATGTAAAGTTCAAGGACGTGGGCTGGGACTTTAATCCAAAGACACAGGGGATTGACTTCCACGGCGAGATAGGCATGTATTACCGGCGGGTAACGGTGGCTAAAAAATATAAAGCATGCGCGGTGGTTTTTACCTGGGCGCAGGATATCCATTACGATGTTGAACTAATCAGCCGGTACCACCTGCGTACCGTTTTGAACCTTAAAGACGGCGACAAAGTCAGTTTCACGCTGGACAACGAATCAAGCGAAAAACGCTGGTTGAACCGTTCTTAAAACTCCCCCCTTCCTGTGCTATACTTTAGGAAAGATTCGATAGAGAGGCTTCCCTTGGCAGGCCAGGACGAGATTAAAGAAAAAATCGAAAAGCTGCGGGCGGAAATCAACCGCCACAACCGCCTTTATTACATCCAGGACAATCCGGAAATCAGCGACGCCGAATATGACTCACTGATGCAGGAGTTGAAGCGTCAGGAGGATGAAAACCCGCAGTTTCTAACCCCCGACTCCCCCACCCAACGCGTCGGCGCCGAGCCGTTGGAAGCCTTTGGTGTGGTTGACCACCCCTACCCCCTCCTATCCCTCGGCAACGCTTTTTCCGATGAAGACCTGATGGCTTGGTACAACCGCACGCTAAAACTCCTCGGGAACCGCGCTTTTGATTTTGTCTGCGAGCCTAAAATAGACGGGCTAGCGGTAGCGTTAACTTACATCAACGGGCAACTGGTCACCGGCGCTACCCGCGGCGACGGCCTCCGCGGCGAGAACATTACCCAAAATCTACGAACTATCCGCAGTATCCCCCTCTCCGTCCCTAACGCCCCAGCGCGTTTTGAAGTACGGGGGGAAGTTTATATGCCTAAATCCGGTTTCTTGAAACTTAATAAAGAGCGGGAGGTGGAGGAGCAGCCCCTCTTTGCCAATCCACGCAATGCGGCAGCCGGTTCGGTGCGGCAGCTGGATTCCCGCATTACCGCTAAACGCCCGCTGGATACCTTTATCTATATGTTGGGATATGTAGAAGGACAGGCGACGCCTGCCACGCACTGGGAAGCATTAGAGCAGATGAAGGCGTGGGGATTCAAAACGAATCCTAGAAATCAGCGCTGTAAAAACATCGAAGAGGTGATGGCATACTTCCAGAAATGGAAGGAAGAGCGCGAGAGCCTGCCCTACGAAGCCGACGGCGTGGTGATAAAGCTCAACCAGAAAAATATCCAGGATGAGCTGGGCGACGTGGGCCGCGAGCCGCGCTGGGCGATAGCTTATAAGCCCCCGGCCGTTCAGGCTACCACTAAACTACTCAACATCGGCATCAGCGTAGGGCGCACAGGAACGCTTAACCCCACCGCCGAACTGGAGCCGGTAGCAGTGGGAGGCGTAACGATTAAGAACGCCTCTTTGCACAACGAGGACGACATCCGCCGCAAGGATATTCGCATCGGGGACACGGTGGTCGTTCAACGCGCGGGGGAGGTTATCCCGGAGGTGGTGGGACCAGTTAAAGAAAAACGCACCGACAAAGAAGTGGAATTCGATTTATTGAAGGCGATATACAGCCAGGAAAAGGGGCGACCTGCCTGCCCCGAATGCGGCGGGGAAGTCGTCAAGCCGGAGGGCGAGGTGATGTACTACTGCTCCAACGCCGCCTGCCCGGCGCAGGCACAGCTCCGCATCGAGCACTTTGCTTCCAAAGGGGCGATGGACATCAGGGGCGTGGGCGAAAATATCAGCGCCTTGCTGTACGACAAGGGACTGGCAAAAAACGTCGCCGACCTTTATTACCTTAAAGCGGAACAGCTCGCCGAACTAGAAAAAATGGGTGAGAAAAGCGCGCAAAATATCATTAACGCCATAGAAACCAGCAAGACCAGACCTTTAGCGCGGCTCATCTTTGCGCTGGGCATCAAACACGTGGGCGATGAAATGGCGGAGATTTTAACTAACGAATTCCGCAGCATTGAAAACTTAAGTCAAGCCAGCCGTGAAAGACTGTTGGACATCAGCACCGTCGGCCATAAGATTGCGGACAGTATCATCGCGTTTTTTAAAGAAGAGGACAACTTAAAAATCCTCCAGCGCTTAAAAGAAGCGGGCGTTAAAATGGAAGAAACTACAGTAAAAGCGCAAAACCTGCCCTGGGCGGGTAAAGAATTTGTAGTGACGGGGCGGCTGGAAAATTTCACAAGGCAGGAAGCAGAGGCTAAAATAAAAGAGTTGGGCGGGGCGGCTAAAGACAGCGTCACCCGCAAGACGGACTACGTAGTGTATGGCGCCGACCCGGGCTCCAAGAAAACCAAGGCGGAATCACTGGGGATTACTTTACTCACAGAAAATGACTTTTTAAAAATGATAGAAGAGGCCAATTCATGAAACTAATCGTGGGGCTGGGCAACCCGGGGTATTTATACGCCCGCAACCGCCATAACATCGGGTTTATGTGCGTCAGCTACCTGGCAAAGCAGTATAAAATAGAGTTCGACCGCAAGCAGGGACACGCCCGTACCGGCATCGGCAACATCGGGCGTTATACAGTGGTAGTGGCACGCCCGCAGACTTATATGAACGCCACCGGCGAAGCCGTTAAAGCCCTTTTCCAACGCCTTAAAGTTGGGCCGGAAGACCTTATAGTTATCCACGACGATTTAGACCTCCCCACCGGTAAAATACGCCTCCGCCTGGGGGGCAGTTCGGGGGGGCATAAAGGTATAGACTCAATTATCAGCCACATTGATACACAGGACTTCTACCGCGTACGCGTGGGCATCGGGAAACCGGAGGCAAATGAGCCTGGCGTTAAAGAGGAGGCGGTAATCGACTACGTCCTGAATGACTTTGACGACAACGAAAGAAAAATCATCGACGAGACTATTCCTAAAGTCACCGAGGCAATTGCCCTGCTGCTGGCTAAAGGTATTGACGTTGCAATGAACAAGTATAACTAAATATGAATAACGAGAAAAAGATATTCTACATCAAGCTTTTTCACTCCATCATTTTCCTTTTCATGGTAGCTTGTCTGGCTTATATATTCTACTGCGCCGTCGTCGGGCGTTATGATTGGACGCTTTTAGTAGCGCTTTCTGCGATTGTTTTTGAAGGGCTGGTGCTGCTGATTAACCGCGGGCGGTGCCCGTTCACCAACCTCGCCGAAAAGTACGGTGACAAGCACGGCGCGGTGACCGACCTGTTCTTCCCCATGTGGTGCGCACGCCACACCTTCAGCGTGTCCACTACCCTCTTCATCATCGAACTTGTCTGGCTGGCCTGGGGTTACTGGGGCTAGCTAAAAAGCTTTTGCCCCTGCTCCTTCCCCGATGTTATAATTACACATGCCTAAAGAGTTGATTTTCATCGGGGTGATTGGCGGCAGCGACGTTCCTAAAGCAACCTACCGTCTGGCGGAGGAAGTGGGGCGGGAGATTGCCCACAGAGGGGCAGCATTAATCTGCGGTGGGATGAGAGGAGTTATGGAAGCCGCCTGCAAAGGCGCCAGTGAGGCGGGAGGGTTGACCATAGGGATACTACCAGGCGACAGCCGGGGGCAAGCCAACCGGTACGTAAAGATACCCATTGTCACGGGTATCGGCTACGCGCGGAATGTAGCAGTGGTAAAATCGTCTCACGCCATTATCGCCATCGACGGCAGCTATGGCACTTTGACGGAAATCGGCTATGCCCTCCAGAGCGGTATACCGGTCATTGGATTAGGCACATGGTCGTTAACGAACAAGGGCAAAAAGGATAAAAATATCATCGCCGCCAAGAATGCTAAAGACGCTGTAAACAAGGCGATGAAACTGATTGAAAATGGCAGGTAACGGAGAGAAAAATGTCAACGATTAAAACAGTCAGAGCCAGAGAAATTTTAGATTCGCGGGGGAACCCCACCCTTGAAGTGGAGGTGGAGCTTAAGGACGGCATCATGGGTATGGCGGCGGTACCCTCCGGCGCCAGCACCGGCAGGTACGAAGCTGTAGAGCTGCGCGACGGCGATGAAAAACGTTTTAACGGTAAGGGCGTTCTTAAAGCGGTTAATAACGTCAATAAGACGATAAATAAAGCCGTCGCCGGTATGACCGTCACCGACCAGGCGGCGATTGATAATGCCATGATTGAACTCGACGGCACACCGGATAAAAGCAAGCTTGGCGCCAATGCGATACTGGGCGTCTCCCTGGCGACTGCTCATGCCGCCGCCAGCACTAAAGGTATGCCGCTTTATATCTACCTGGGCGGCGACGGCACTTATGCCCTACCAGTGCCGATGATGAATATTTTAAACGGCGGCAAGCACGCCGAAAACTCGACGGACCTGCAGGAGTTCATGGTAATGCCAGTCGGCGCAAAAGATTTTAGTCAGGCCATCCAGATAGGCGCCGAGGTTTATCACGCCCTAAAAAAAGTTCTTAAAGACAAAGGACTCAACACCAACGTTGGGGACGAGGGTGGCTTTGCCCCTTCCCTCCCCTCGAATAAGGACGCCGTGGAGGCTATTCTCGCGGCCATTGAGAGTGCAGGGTACAAGCCCGGCAAACAGTGCTATATAGCTTTGGACCCAGCCGCCAGCGAATTTTATAAAGACGGTAAATACGTCCTCGCTAAAGAGGGCAAGACACTAAGCTCCGCAGAGATGGTTGATTATTATGTCAAATGGTGCAACGACTACCCTATCATCTCCATCGAGGACGGCATGGCGGAGGACGACTGGGAGGGGTGGCAATTATTGACCAAAAAGCTGGGCAAGAAAATCCAGCTCGTCGGTGACGACCTTTATGTCACGAATGTGAAACGCATCGCCAAGGGCATCAAGACCAAAGCCTCCAACGCCGTGCTGATTAAGCTCAACCAGATAGGAACGCTGACGGAGACTTTAGAAGCAATCAAGATGGCAAAGCAAACCGGCTGGACGGCGATAGTCAGCCACCGCTCCGGCGAGACCGAGGACACCAGCATCGCCGATTTGGCGGTGGGGCTGAATACGGGACAGATAAAGACAGGAGCCCCGGCCCGCTCCGAACGTACCGCTAAATACAACCGCCTGCTGCGCATCGAAGAAGAACTGGGCAGCGCGGCGGACTACGCGGGGATAAACGCATTTTATAATATTGAAAAATAACGAAACGATATGAGCATTAAATTCCGAAAATACAATACAGCCACCGACTTTAAGCTGGTCGGGGATTTTCTCTACGAAAACTACCAGCCCGATAACAGGGACGGGAATTTTCCGCAGCCCGCATGGGAATACATGCACAGCCATCCTATGCTCGATGAAACCTCATTGGACAAGATAGGCATCTGGGAGGATGCCGGGAAAATTGTGGCAATAGTTCATTACGAGAGCACATTGGGTGAATCGTTTTATGAAATCCGTCCAGATTATACTCATTTAAAGCCGGAGATGCTGGTATACGCCGAAAAATATCTTTATGGGAAAACGCCGGAAGGAAAAACATACCTGAAAGCGTTCGTCGGCGATTTTGATAAAGAGTTCGTAAAACTGGTGAAATCGCGGGGCTATAAAATGGAAACGGATCATAGACTTCATCGTCCGATGACTAAACTAGAGCTTAACCAATCCCTTCCCACCACTTCCCTGCCAGATGGGTTTGCGTTGAAAAGTTTAGCGGAGGACAATAACCTATCGCAGATTACGCGCGTTTTCCGACGGGGGTTCAATCACGGCGACGAGCCGCCGTCCGACGATATTACCGGGCGGCAAAAGATGCAGTCGGTGCCAAATTACCGTAAGGACCTGAACATGGTTGTAGTGGCGCCCGACGGAAATTACGTGGCTTATGCAGGTACATGGTTTGAACCCGTCAATAAATATGCGTACATCGAACCGGTGTGCACCGACCCTGCTTACCGGCGTAGAGGGTTTGCCTCCACCGCTATATTCGAGGGCGTGCGCCGCTGTAAAGAACTGGGCGCAACCGTCGCCTATGTTGGCTCCACCCAACCGCTCTATCAGTCCATGGGATTCAAATTATTGTTTACTTTTAACTGCTGGATTAAGTATTTTGATTAGGAAAGAGATATTATGGCTGAAATATACCCCGGCATTCACTGGATAAAGCTACCCATTGCGCTGGAGGACTCCGACCTGGAGCATATTAATGTCTACCTCATTAAGGGTAGCAAGGGCTACCTTTTGGTTGATTCCGGCTGGAACACCGACGAATCGTTTTCTACCTTTCATAATTACCTGTTGAAAAACGGCATTGCCTTTCAAGAAATAAAGCAGATACTGGTAACCCACGTCCACCCGGATCATTACGGTGCAGCGGGGCATATCAAAGAGCTCTCCGAGGCCAAGATACTGATGCACCAGATTGAGAAGGACTTAATTAAGCCCAGATATATTGATATGAACGAACTGCTGGCGCTGACCGATAAACAGTTGAGCGATAACGGCGCTTCCGAGGATGAGGTGGAGACTTTAAGAGACGCCACACTGGGGCTGGAAAACTATATCATCGCTACCCAGCCCGATACTACCCTGCATGACGGCGAAACAATCAATATCGGCACGTTCAACTTCCGTATTATATGGACTCCCGGGCATTCCTCAGGGCATATCTGCCTTTACGAACCGGAGAAGAAAATCCTCTTTTCCGGCGACCACATCCTGCCCAAGATTACACCAAACGTCGGGCTGCACCCTCATTCCATAGATAATCCGCTAGGGCGTTACATAGAATCGCTACAGCAGATAAAGAAGCTGGACATAGAGCTAACCCTGCCGGGCCATGACGAGCCTTTCAAGAATCCAAAACGGCGCATTAACGAGATAATCCGCCATCACAACCTGCGCAACCAGGAAATCCTCACCGCTTTAGAGTCCGACGGCAAGTCAGCCTACAAGATAGCCCAAATGATAACCTGGAGCAATAATAACGGCTGGGACGACCTGCCACCCTTCCACCAGCGCATGGCGGTCTTTGAGACGCTGGCACATTTGGAAATGATGGCAACCGAAGGGCGGGTGGACAAATACTCACATCAGGGCGTCTATTACTACAAACAGAAGTGATATAATAAACCGGAATGAAAAAAATCGGTATCACCACTACCGTGCCGGTGGAAATCCTTATTGCTGCCGGCTACCAGCCCGTAGACTTGAATAACATCCTCGTTAGCGACTCCGACCCCACCCGATATATCACCATCGCCGAGCGGGACGGCTTTCCTTTAAACACCTGCGCCTGGATTAAAGGCATCTATGGCGTCTGCCTGGAAAGCGGCATCAAAGACGTTTTATGCGTCACCAGTGGCGACTGCTCTAATACCATCATGCTGATGGAAGTCTTTAAACTCAAGGGCAAGAACGCGATGTCTTTTGCTTATCCGGAACGTCCTAACGTTGAAGAGACGGACTACGTTCTGGAAAAGATGGCAGCGACATTCGGGACGACGTTGGAAGCTGCAGAAAGAGTCCGGCAGGAGCTCAAACCGGTGCGCAACCTCGCCTTAAAGCTGGATGAGATGACGTGGCGGGAAAATAAAGTCACCGGCGCCGAGAACCACCTCTGGCTGGTGTCCGCCTCCGACTTTAACGGAGATGTCGCCAAATATCAAAAAGATATTGAGGCGTTATTGGATACCGCCGTTAAAAGAGAGCCTTATACCAATCAAATCCGGCTGGGGTATATCGGGGTGCCGCCGGTTTACGCTAAAGAGCTTTACGCCTATACCGAGAAACATGGCGCGCGGGTGGTCTTTAACGAGGTGCAGCGCCAGTTCGCCATGCCGCAAGGCGGCGATTCTCTAGCCGGGCAGTACAGCAACTACACTTACCCCTACTCCATCAACGAACGGCTGGCGGACATTAAAGCCGAGATTAAAAAACGGCACATTGACGGCGTGATTCATTACGTGCAGGCGTTCTGCCATCGGGGAATCGGGGACATTGTGATGCGCAGCGCCATTAAAGTGCCGATACTGACGCTGGAAGGCAACGCCGAATTTTACCTTAACGGGCACCTTAAGACACGTATAGAAGCGTTTTTGGATATGATAGAAAGAAACCCTTCCTTCAAAGCTAAACTTGATGTAAAATAGGTGTGTATTCGCAAAAATTTTAGGAGGTAATAGTGAAAACGCGCGTTGGTATTAATGGATTCGGCCGTATTGGAAGACTGACTTTAAGAACGATTTTCCAGAGACATAAGGATGATATAGAGGTCGTGGCAGTCAATGACCTTACGGACACCAAGACTAACGCCCACCTTTTTAAGTGGGACAGCGTTTACGGAAGATTCCCCGGCGAAGTCGCCGCTAAAGATAAATCCATCGTTGTGGACGGCAAGGAAATCCAGGTAATCTCACAGCGCGACCCTGCCCTTATCCCATGGAAAGACTTAAAGGTTGACGTCGTCATCGAGTCCACCGGCCTGTTTACCGACAAAGAAAAAGCATCTGCCCACATTAAAGGCGGCGCCAAAAAAGTCGTAATCTCCGCCCCCGCGAAGAACGAAGATGCTACTATCGTCCTCGGTGTGAATGAAAATACTTACGACCCCCAGAAACACAACGTAATTTCCAACGCTTCCTGCACCACCAACGGCATCGCTCCGGCGGTGAAGGTGCTGCATCAAAATTTCGGCATCGAAAAAGGGCTGATGACCACCGTCCATGCCTACACCAACGACCAGGTCATTCTGGATACCGTTCATAAAGATATCCGCCGCGCCCGCGCCGCTGCTTTAAACATCCTCCCCACCTCCACCGGAGCCGCTAAACTGGTCGGCAAACTCATCGAGGGGCTGGAGGGTAAGATTCACGGCCTTGCCATGCGTGTGCCCACACCCACTGTCTCCGTCATCGACTTTGTCTGCAACACGTCTAAAGACGTCACCGTAGAAGTCGTCAACGAGGCATTTAAAAAAGCTGCCTCAGGATCATTAAAGGGCATAATGGAGTTCTGTGAAGAAGAGCTGGTCAGCATGGACTTTAAAGGCAATCCCCACAGCTCTATTATTGACGGGCCTGGCACGATGGTTATCGGCGGCAATATGATAAAAATCCTCGCCTGGTATGATAACGAGTGGGGTTATTCCTGCCGCCTCGGTGACCTGGTTGTCTTTATAGCCTCCAAGGGGCTTTAACACCAGAAACAACTAAAATCTTTTCAGCTTGCATTAGCGCTTTTCAACGCATTAACGCGTGACTATCGCTATTTTTATGCATTTACCCCAACAATTTTAGCTACGAAATGACGTCTTTTTTACGCAACCATTGACTTTACGTCAAGTTGGCACTTAAAATATAGTAGCGTCACTATAAGGTAAGTTATGAAACTAATAGTAATAGGCCTAGGGCAATGCGGCGG
>JAQTMM010000017.1 GCA_028714335.1 Dehalococcoidales bacterium | reverse complement strand
CATCAAGATAGTTGGTGAAAGCAGTGAATAAGTCGTTTCTCATCTTCAAGCATGAGTTCCTCAACATGCTGCGGCGCCCGGGGTTCATTATCATGACCCTGATTATCCCGCTGGTGTTTTTGCTGGGCATCGTGGTGTTCCAGATAATCAACGGGGCGGCAACGCCTTCGGTATCGGTGACGAAAATCGGCTACGTTGACGAAATCGGCGCTTTCACTCAATACCAGGAGCAGGGGGAAATTCACTTTACGTCCTATGCTACGGTGACGGACGCCAAGAGCGCGCTGATTAACAGCAGCATTAAAGAGTACTTCGTCATCGATTCGACTTACTACACCACCGGCATTATCAATTATTATACGCTGGAAAAACAGCTGACGCCGCCGCCGGAGACGGTAACGGCCATCAAACATTTTATGACGTCCAATATGCTGGACGGCAAGTTGCCACAATCCGAGATAGACCTGATTAACTCGTCTTTAGTTGTAATGGCTTCCCGGCTGGCGGATACCGGTGAAATTTCCACGGAGCAGGGCGGCTACGGCGACCTGATTGTGCCGTTGATTTTTGCCATACTGCTTTATATTTCCATCGTCTTTTCTTCCTCCTATTTGATACAGGGCCTCGGCGATGAAAAAGAAAACCGGCTGATTGAGGTGCTGCTGTCTTCGGTCTCAACGCGGCAGTTGATAACCGGCAAGGTATTGGGAATAGGTGCGGCGGGCCTGGTATCGGTTTTGGTGTGGGTTATCTGCGCCCCGTTCCTCCTCAATTACGCGTCATCGTCCATTGGGGGCATATTGAGCGTGCTAACGATTTCGCCCACTTTCTTCGCGCTTTGCATCGTTTACTTCGTTCTCGGCTACCTGTTGTTCGCTGTGATTTCTACGTGCGTCGGGGCGATTACGCCATCAGCGCGGGAAGGGCAGCAGCTGGCGGTGATATTTACGCTGTCCGCCGCTGTGCCGCTTTGGGCCTCGTCCCTCCTTATCATGTACCCCAACAGCCCGATTAGCATTCTCCTTTCCATCTTCCCCCTCACCGCCCCGGTATCGGTAATGGTCAGACTTGGCGCCACCGATGTTGCCGTCTGGCAGATTGCCGTCAGCATCGGCGTACTGGTCGTTACGATAGTGGTCGGCTTACTGCTGACTATAAAAATCACCCGCACCTTCCTCCTCATGTACGGCAAACGGCCCAACCTGGGTGAGATTATCCGCAGCCTGCGCAGCAGCTAAAAACGCTTTAACGTAATATCCCCCAACCATTGCCCCGCTGTGTTTTTTTCTTATTATTATCAAAGTGATATAATTCGAGTTGGGATAAAACATGAGTGTAGAAATCAACATACCCCCGGTATTGCAGGCAATCATCAACGGCGCCCGCCGGATTAATACAAACGGCGCCACGATTGGTGAATGTGTGGAGGATATGGTGCAGCAATATCCGGTGCTAAAACCCAAGCTTTACGATAAACACAGAAAATTACGTAAAGGCACCAGTATTTTTCTCAACGGAGTTGATATGTATCCGAATCCGCTATCCAAATTGGTCAAAGACGGCGATAAAATCCATATTGCTAATATCATCCTGGGCGGATAGTTGATAAAAAATAGTATTTCGCTTATAAAAGTATTACTGTAAGAGTATGGAGGTGGGTATGACAACTAATACAGGCAGAGTTTTACGCATAAATCTTTCTAGCGGCAAAGTTAGTACAGAAACAGTCCCCGAGGGTATTGCCAGGGACTTTATCGGGGGGAGGGGTTATGGTGTCAAATATCTTTACGATGAAGTAACCCCGGACACCGAACCTTTAAGCGAAAAAAACAAGTTGTTTCTGGTGGCGGGGCCGCTGGCTGGTACCATGGCGCAGGCAGTATCGCGGTGGATTGTCTGCACCAAAAGCCCTCTGACGGGGGCATTTGCGCGGTCAGTCTGCGGCGCCGACTTCGGTGCCTGGATGCGGTTTACCGACTATGAAATCATTGTTATCGAAGGTAAAGCGGCCAAGCCGTCTTATATTCACATTACTACGGACAGCGTCAAGGTTTTAGATGCCCATGATGTCTGGGGTAAGGACACTAAAGAAACTCAATCATGGTTTGTCAGTCAGCACGGCAGTAATACTCGAGCTGCCTGCATCGGCCCTGCCGGCGAGAACCTTGTCAGGTATGCCGCCGTCGTTAGCGACCGACGCACCGCCGGACGCTGCGGCACCGGCGCGGTGATGGGTTCGAAGAATCTTAAAGCCGTCGTTATCACGGCTGCCCGCGCCCTCCACATTGCCGACCCGGATGCTTATAACACTTTCGCTAAAGAACAAGTCAATATTATGAAAAATGACGGCGGTTTCCAGAGTCATAAAGAATGGGGCACTACTTCCACCCAGGATATTACCAATGCCATCGGGATTTACCCGGTACGCAACTTCCGTTACGGGCAACAGATAGGCTGGCAAAAAATCGTCGGGGCGGAATACCGTAAATTAAGGGTAGGAGATATGGGTTGTTATTCCTGCCCTGCCCGATGCGGTAAAGTGCATACGGTCACATCAGGCATATATAAGGGCGCACACAGTGAGGGCCCGGAATATGAATCAATATGGGCTTTTACCGGCACGATTGATAGTGACAGCATCGAAGCCAGTATCGCCGCCGACGAGCTTTGCGATGACCTTGGGCTGGATACCATCAGCACCGGTAACACCATCGGATTTGCGTATGAGCTTTATGAAAAAGGATTAGTTACAAAATCAGATACCGATGGATTAGAGCTTGTATTTGGTAAAAATGAACCAATGGTTGCGCTGATAAAGAAAATAGCTGTACGCCAGGGCATTGGCGACTTGCTGGCTGAAGGAACGATGCGTATAGCCAAAAAACTGGACAAAGGCTCGGATGTTTATGCTATTCACGTCAAGGGCCTGGAGCTGCCTGCTTATGACCCTCGGGGCGCCAAATCACAGGGTTATAACTACGCTACTGCCAGTGTAGGCGCTAACCATTGCTACGGCTACTCGGCCCAGGATATCTTTGGAGCACCTTTCCCCAGAGCCACCGACCGTTTTGATGAGGACAACGCGGACATCGTTATCTATAACCAGAACGATACTGCCACTAATGAATGTGGTGTTATCTGTGCCTTTGCCGCCCGATGGGGCTGGTCGGCGCTCTACGGCAAGTTGCTGGCGGCTGCCCGAGGCATTAAAGTCTATGAAGATGAATCTTACCTGGCTAAAGCCGGCGACCGTGTGTATAACCTGGAGAGGGCTTTCAATATCCGCCAGGGGTTGGGACGCAAAGACGACTACCTGCCCGAACGTATCCGCACTGAGCCGCTGCACACGCGTGAAGCCCAGGGCGAGGGTCAGACTGTCAGCCACAGCGACGAATTTTTGGATAAATACTACTCTTTGCGCGGCTGGTCTAAAGAAGGCATCCCCACCGAGGCTAAACTTAAAGAATTAAATCTGGCATACGTGTCAAAAGATATCAACAAATAAGCATAATACACATCTTGAAAGGAGTACCTGATAATGGGAATATCCAAGTACAATAAGTACATCACCACGGAACTAAAGCGGGGTATCGTCATGCCCGGCTACAAGGGCCCCCAGCAAATCCGGCAGGGCTACGTTGACGGCAAGCGCCTGGGGCTGGAACACATCATCTGGATGGACAACGAGGTCTTACCGGGCGCCTGGTACGGCGAATACACCTGGCAGTGGCCCGGCACGATGAAAGACCAGATGCAGATGCCGCGGATGGCGATGCCGGAACTGGTAACGCCGGAGCTGGTCAAGAGCGGCAAGGTTCCCGGCATTATGCCCCACGCCCACCCCTTCATCGAGATATTTTCCTATATGGGCACCAATGTTGACGACCCTTCCGACCTCGGCGGCGAGATTGAGTTCTGGCTGGAGGATGAAAAGTTCACCCTAACCAAGAGCTTTATGGTTTACATCCCCGCCAACATGGAGCACTGCCCGCTGGTTTTCCGGCGGTTCGACCGGCCGATGTTCCACCTGACGCTCGGCTCGGGCGAAATGTACGTTTAATTGAAATACATATCTTTATATAGAGAGAGGTAATAAAAATGCATCAGGGTAAAAACGCAAAATACGTTGTTGATTTTCCTAAAACCAATATTAAAGATCCGTCTTTCCGCATCAATAACGACCCAAAAAGAGTTAAACCGGTTGTTCGTGTCGATGCTGATACTGTGCCCAACGCCGAGTTTTATTCTGAAGCCAAGTGGATAGTCCCCGGCGGAGAGAAAGAAATTAAGCTTTGCGAATCGCACACCCACAAGTATAACGAGGTGATAGGCTTTTTCGGCTTTAACTACGATAATATCCAGGACCTCGGCGCAGAACTGGAAATAACGATTGATAATGAGAAGAACGTCGTGGATAGGAGTTTTTGCGCCTGTATACCGGCCGGGATTCAACATGGTCCACTCATTGTCCGGAATGTCCAGCGACCAATTATGTATATCTATTCCGCCAAAGTCGGTCAGTATAAATAAGGAACTTTTGGTAATCTGTAAATCCTGAAGACAAGGAGATATTATTGTGGCAACTATTAAAGAATTAAACGCATGCGCCGATGAGCTGGAAAAGAAGTTTCTCTTAAGAACCTCGCCGGTAGCGGTCAAAATGCTGGAAAAAGAATCGGACATTCCCAAGGATGCGCTGCGCCCTAAGAAAGACCGCAACACTCATTACGCGCAGTGCCAGGCCTTTTCGTTATCGCGGCGGGACGGGCTAACCGTGGCGATGCTTAATGAAGACCACTGGTGCCCCGCCGCCCTTTTGGCGTACGGCATGGTGCCGGCGCCCGAAGTGCAGGATATCACCAAGATGCACCCGTATGAAACCTTCGAGACCGGCAAATACATCGGTGTTTTAACCGCCCCCCTGAAGACCGCCAGCTTTATGCCGGACGTGGCAATCATTTATGCCAATAGCGCCCAGCTGCGGAATTTGCTGTTCCTCACCGGGCCGGAGGGGCCGTCGCAGGTTAACGGGCGTTTCTTCCCGCCGTCCTGTGCCCACGCCGTCGTCACCCCGATGCAGAAGGGCGGCTACTGGGTGGTTGTCCCCGACCCCGGCGAGTTCCAGCGCGCGTTAGGCGACGAAGGCGAGATGATGCTGGCGATGCCGGCGGACAAGATAACTGTGCTTTGCGAGAACATGAAGAAATCCCAGGGGATGGCGTGGTCGTACCGCGACCATAATTACTTCATGCAGGGAGACTTCCCGCGCCCCGACTTTTATAAAGCAATGTTTAAAGGGTGGGGACTGGAAGACTATTAATGGGCAAACGCAAACAAAAGTGGCAAAAAGAAGTCCTGGAGCCGGCGCTTAAGCGTTTCCCGGAACGCCAGCCTTCATTCGAGCTAACGTCCGGGATGGGGATTGAGCCCCTGTACACGCAGGAAGACCTTGAGGGCATCAATCCCGAAATCGCCGTCGGCTACCCGGGTGAATATCCCTTCGGGCGGGGCATACAACCCACGATGTACCGCGGGCGGCTCTGGACGATGCGCCAGTACAGCGGCTATGCCTCGGCCGAGGAAAGCAACCGGCGTTACAGGTATTTACTGGCACAGGGGCAAACCGGCCTTAGCGTCGCCTTCGACCTGCCGACGCAAATCGGCTACGATTCGGATAATCCTTTATCGCGTGGGGAGGTGGGCAAAGTCGGCGTCCCCATTGACACCCTGCACGACATGGAGGTCCTCTTCAAAGACATCCCGCTGGATAAAGTCAGCACCTCTATGACCATCAACTCCACCGCCCCCATTTTACTGGCGATGTACATCGTGCTGGCGCAAAAGCAGGAAATTGCTTTAAACAAGCTGGACGGCACGATTCAGAACGATATTTTAAAAGAATACGTCGCGCGCGGGACTTATATTTATCCCCCCGCCCCCTCAATGCGCCTGACCACCGACATTTTTGAATACTGCGGCAAAAATCTGCCGCGTTGGAATACCATCAGCATCAGCGGCTACCACATCCGCGAAGCCGGCTCGACGGCGGTGCAGGAGGTTGCCTTTACGTTAGCCAACGGCATCGCTTACGTCCGGGCGGCTTTAGAGCGGGGCCTTAACGTTGACGATTTTGCCGGGCGTTTATCCTTTTTCTTTGACGCTCAAAATAACTTATTGGAAGAAGTAGCCAAGTTCCGCGCCGCGCGCATTTTGTGGGCGGAAATTATGAAAAAGACATTTAAGGCTAAAGACGCGCGGTCCTGCATGCTGCGTTTCCACACCCAGACGGCCGGCGTTTCTTTAACCGCCCAGCAACCCTACAACAACATCGTCCGGGTGGCGGTGCAGGCTTTAGCCGCCGTCCTCGGCGGGACTCAATCGCTCCACACCAACTCCTACGACGAAGCCTACGCCACGCCATCGGAAGAAGCGGTGACGACGGCACTGCGCACCCAGCAGGTAATAGGCTACGAAAGCGGCGCGGCGGACTCCGTTGACCCGCTGGGCGGGGCATATATGGTGGAGGCGTTGACGCAGGAAATAAAGACCGCAGCGCAAAAGTATATTGATAAAATTGATAAAATGGGTGGCGCGATAAAAGCTATCGAGAAAGGCTACCCGCAGAGAGAAATCCAGGAAAGCTCTTACCGCTATCAAAAAGAAGTGGAAGCCGAAAAACGAATTATCGTTGGGGTGAATAAATTCGTCGCCCCGTATGAAAGTATCAAAAATATCCTGCGCGTTGACCCGGCAGCGGAGAAAGAGCAAATCGCCGCGCTGAAAAAAGTTAAGCAGCAGCGCAATGCCAAAGAAGTCGCCGCCGCTTTAGAGAACCTAATAAAGGTTGCCCGGAGCAAAGAAAACACCATGCCGGCGTTTATCCGCTGTGTTGAGGCCTATACCACCGTCGGCGAGATATGCGATGCTTTACGGGGCGTTTTCGGAATACAAAAGGAGTCGCTGGTTTTTTAAGATGATAAAGGGAGTGCACCACATCGGCATCGCCGTGAAAAATCTAAACGAGAGCGTCGCCGTCTTTGAGAAGATGCTGGGGATTAAGGCGCACGTCCAGAACGCCCCCGACCAGACGGTTAAAGAGGCGTCGTTTAAAGTGGGCAACGGCGTGGAAATAAACCTGATGGAGCCCATAACGCCCGATAGCGCCGTAGCCAAGTTTTTGGAAAAGCGCGGCGAGGGCTTGCATCACATCGCTTTAGAGACGAACGACATTAACACCGAATTGAAAGACATGGAGCAAAAGGGCTTTCAGCTCATCGATAAAGTGGGAAGAGACGGGGTGGCGGGAAAAATCGGGTTTATTCATCCTAAAAGCGCCGCCGGCGTGCTGATGGAACTTGTGGAGCCGAAGGAAAAGGGATAATAATATCATATGAGTAAAGACAATATACGCGTCCTCATCGCCAAGCCGGGCTTGGACGGGCATGACCGGGGCGCTAAAGTGGTCGCCCGGGCGCTGCGCGACGCCGGCATGGAGGTCATTTACACCGGCATCCGCCAGACGCCGGAGATGATAGTCCAGGCGGCTTTACAGGAAGACGTGGACGTCGTCGGTTTAAGCTGCCTATCCGGCGCGCACCTTGAGCTTTTCGCGGACGTGATGAAGGGGCTTAAAGGCAAAAAGATGACCGATGTTGTCGTTGTTGCCGGGGGCATTCTCCCGGAGGATGACATCGCCGCCCTGAAGAAAATAGGCATTAAGGCTACCTTTGGCCCCGGCACCAAGACCAGCGACATCGTGAAAGTAATAAGTAAACTGGCGACTGATTAACATTCTCTCTTTCCATTATAAAGTAAAAACAACGTGATTTTAGTCACTTGCACATCCCGTGATTCTTGTTATAATTATTCCAGTTTACTAGTTCAATGTTGATAGGGGGAGTAATATGGTTGATTCTAAAGATAACCTAAAGGAAGCATTTGCCGGCGAAAGCCAGGCCAACCGCAAGTACACCTATTTTGCCGAGAAAGCGGAGGCATCGGGTAATAAACAGATAGCCCGGCTATTCCGCGCCGCCGCCGAGGCGGAAAGCGTCCACGCCCGTAACCACTTAAAAGTCCTCGGTGATATTAAGACGGACGCCGAGAATCTGGCGGCAGCCATTGGGGGCGAGGAATATGAGTATTCCACCATGTACCCCGGCTTTATCGAGCAGGCAAAGTCGGAGAATAACCGTGAAGCCGTCGGCACCTTCGACATGGCAAACAAGGTGGAGCAGGTGCACCACAAGCTATTCCAGAAAGCGCTAAAGAACCTGGAAAGCGGCAAGGAAACCAAAGATGAGCCTTATTACGTCTGCCCGGTCTGCGGCAACACATTTGAAGGCGAAGCGCCCGAACGTTGCCCCATTTGCAACGCCCCGCGCGATAAGTTCAAGAAAATAGAGTAGCGACCATCTAGCGGTAAAATCAGAGGGGGCTTTTGGCCCCCTCTTTTATTTTGGGCATTGATAAATGTGTGCAAAAAAGTTACACTCTTGCCGCACTTGAGTTATTGTTTGGGGTGTTGAGACGATGAAAAAGTATTCCCATGCTGGCTGGCGTTCATGGCGATTAAGCGGCTGGATGATAACAAGGACGACCTAAAGGCCGACGACCGCAAGCATGCCGAGAGCCTGATCGAATGGTTCATGAATCACAAGGACGATGTGATGCAGGGGGCATGGTACCCCGACGAATTGATTAAGGACATGGCGGATAACCACGTGTTAAAACTCGTCCCGGCGGATAAAGCCCCGGCCGGCACGATATCGTATCCCCCCGCCAAATTCAGTCCCCTCCCCAAAGAGTATTTGATTTTTAAGTACGGCAAGGATTCACCGGTGAGGCAGCAAAATTTCAACATCGCCGACCCTAAAGACAACTTGCCCGACCGCTGTGAATCGCTGGCGGAGTCGGTGGTGGACCATCTTAAAGTGCTGGAACATAGAAGCAAAAAGTTACAAAATAACGTTGGACACCGCCAGCCAATCAGACTATAATTCTACTAGTCATGAAGTCTGAAAGCGCACCAAAGGTATTGATATCCGGCGCGGAAATCGCGTTGGTCACCAAGCGTCTGGCCGCCGCCATCACCCGCGACTACCGCAACAAAAACCCCCTTTTAGTCGGTATCCTTAAAGGCTCATTCGTTTTCCTGGCCGACCTTGTGCGGCAGCTGGATTTCCCGCTGGAAATAGACTTTGTGCGGCTGGCCAGCTACGGCGCCGGTACTACAACCTCCGGCGAGGTAAAAATGAAGCACGACCTCCAATTAAACGTTAAAGGACGGCACGTGCTGGTGGTGGAGGACATAATTGACACGGGCATCACGGTGAAATTCCTGATGGAGTACTTAAAAAAGCAAAAACCGGCGTCGCTAAAGCTGTGCGCTTTAACGGACAAGCCGTCGCGCCGCCGCGTTAAGGTAAAAATAGATTACCGGGGAATTGAGGTGCCGGATAAATTTTTAGTGGGTTACGGCATTGACTGTGATGAGAAGCACCGCAACCTGCCGGATATCTGTATTTTGGATGAATAACTTAAAAAACATGCAAAAATTCATCGCCGTAGCTAAAGGCGAACAGCCCGCCGACTTGCTTTTGACTAACGCCAAAGTGTTGAACGTCTTTAACGGCGAAGTTGAGAATACCAACGTCGCCATCTGCGGGGAACTGGTGGCGGGGGTAGGGGATTATAAAAAAGCACAAAAGATTATAGACTTAAAGGGCAGATACGTCGCGCCGGGCTTGATTAACGGGCACGTCCACCTGGAAAGCTCGATGCTGGACGTGGGGCAGTACGCCCGCGCTGTAGTCCCCCACGGCACCGCGGCCATTGTCACCGACCTGCACGAGATTGCTAACGTCTGCGGCATGGACGGCATCAGGTACGTTTTAGAGTATGCCCGCCAACTGCCGTTCGATTTATTCCTCATGGCGCCTTCCTGCGTGCCCGCGACGCATATGGAAACATCCGGCGCCAACTTAAGTGCCGACGATATTAAGAAGATTTTGGAGTTTGATGAATGCATCGGGCTGGGCGAGGTGATGAACTACCCCGGTGTGCTTTTCGGCGACACCGCCATGCTGGAGAAAATCGCCGCCGCCAAAGGAAAAATCGTTGACGGTCACGCCCCCGGCGTCAGCGGTCTGGACCTTAACGCTTACATCGGCGCGGGCATCGGCTCCGACCATGAATCGGTGGCTCTAAAAGAGGGGGAGGAAAAACTGCGGCGGGGCATGCGCCTGATGATACGCGAAGGCTCCAGCGAAAAGAACCTGGAAGCTTTATTGCCGCTGGTGACGGATAAAACCTATCCGCGCTGCCTTTTTGTAACCGACGACCGCCACGCCGAAGATATTTTACATGACGGCGATATTGACGCCGTCGTCCGTAAAGCCATAAAACTGGGGCTGGACCCGGTGCGGGCGGTACAGCTGGCGACTATCAATACTGCCGCGTATTTTAAACTGGATAAACTTGGGGCGGTGGCTCCGGGCTATTACGCCAACTTTATCGTTCTGGACAACCTGAAAAAGTTTGATATTAAAGAGACTTATTACCGTGGGGTTATGGTGGCGGAGGGGGGTAAGTCCTTATTTAAATCGCCCCCGGCCCCCATCAGTAAATTAAACAAAACAGTGAAGGTTAAACCGTTCACCGTGGAAGCCCTTAAACTCAAATCCGTTGAACAAGCGTTAGTTATTGAGATTGTGCCGGGGCAAATCATCACTAAAAAGAAAACAATAAAGCCCAAAATCGAAAATGGACTCGCGGTGGCGGACGTTAGCCGGGATATTATTAAGGCGGTAGTGGTAGAGAGGCACAAAGCCACCGGCAACATTGGGGTGGGGTTGGTAAAGGGGTTCGGGCTTAAAAGAGGCGCTTTAGCGTCATCTACCGCCCACGATTCGCACAACATTGTTGCCGTGGGCGTCAGCGACGAGGATATTTATGCCGCCGTTAAAGAGGTGGAACAGATACAGGGCGGATTAGTGGTGGCGGCGGGGGGTAAAGTGCTGGGCAGCCTGGCAACTCCGATTGCTGGACTGCTTTCGCCAGAGCCTTTGGAAAAAGTGGTGGAGCAACTGGATAAACTGCAAAAATTAGCCAAAGAACTTGGCTGCGTTTTACCCGCCCCCTTTGCCACGCTGTCGTTCCTGGCGCTGCCGGTGATTCCGGAGTTGAGGCTGACCGACCTGGGGCTGGTGGATGTCAACGCGTTTAAACTGCTAAAGTGAGAAAGCCGTAATGAATAGTTCTACCTTTCAATCGTTTTTTGAGAACCGCTACGACGCCGGCCGCATGCTGGCGAAAAAGCTAATGGAATACGCCGGGAAGCCGGTGGTGGTGCTGGGGATTCCCAACGGGGGAGTGGCAGTGGCATTGCAGGTCGCCCTGGCGTTAAACGCCGAACTGGACGTCGTCATTTCCCGCAAGATACCCCTCCCCATGAGGCCCGAGGGCGGCTTTGGCTCGATAACGGACGACGGCACGATTATCCTCGACGAAGAACTGATAAAGAAAAACGGCATTACCGAGGAGCAGATAAAGCAGCAGGTTAACAAGGTCAAGGCGAGCATCCGCCAGCGCGCCGTGCTTTATTACCAGGACCGCCCGCCGCTTGACGTTGACGGAAAGATAGTGATAATCGTGGATGATGGGTTGGCTTCCGGTTATACGATGCGCGCCGCCATAGAATCGATAAAGAAGCACCACCCCGCCCAGATAATAGCGGCAGTGCCGGTAGCCCCGGCGCACGCGGTTAAAGACGTCCAGAAAGCGGCAGATAAGGTCGTCGCCTGCGTCGTCAGTAACCAGTCGGTGTTTTTTGTGGCGGACTCTTACACGCACTGGTACGACATTACGGACAGCGAGGTGCTGTCGTGCTTAAAGGAATGGCAGATTAGGCGCAACGGTGATAATATCCAGGTGCCGGAAAGAAAACGCCGTAGCGCTTAAGGTTTAGCCCAGCCCCATGCCCCCATCCACACCCAGCACCTGCCCGGTAATGTAGCGGGCTTCTTCCGATGCTAAAAACGCCACGGCTTCGGCGACGTCGCGGGGGGTGCCGATACTCTGCAGGGGTATGCGCTGCACCAGAATTCCCCTTTGTTTTTCGTCGAGCGCTTCGGTCATTTTTGTCTCGATAAAGCCGGGGGCAACGGCGTTGGCGGTGATGTTGCGTGAACCGACTTCTTTAGCGATGGACTTGGTCAGGCCGATGATGCCCGCTTTGGCGGAGGCGTAATTAGCCTGCCCGGCATTGCCGCCCAGACCAACCACGCTGGCGATACTGATAATCCTGCCCCAGCGCTGTTTCATCATGTAGCGGATAACCGCCCGGCTGCACAGGAAGGCGCTCTTTAGGTCGACATTAAGGACAGTGTCCCACTCCTCGTCGGTCATGCGTATGATAAGCTGGTCGCGGGTGACGCCGGCATTATTGACTAAAATATCGATTCTGCCCATCTGCGTCGCGGCAGCCTCGATGAATTTGTTGACATCTTCCGACGAGCTGACATCGGCGGTTAACGCTAATGACTTTCTCCCCAGCGCTTTAATTTCCTTGGCGGTGCCTTCCAGGGTTTCGGAGGCGGCGGGGATGTCGTTAACAACAACGTCCGCCCCGACCTCTGCCAGTTTAAGCGCAATGGCTTTACCGATGCCTCGCGCGCTGCCGGTCACTATTGCTACTTTATTCGAGAGGTCCATAGTATGTTCCCCCTGATATATTTGTCATTCTGAAGGAGCGCAACGACTGAAGAATCTCGTTTTTATTTGTGAATACGAGATCCTTCGCTACGCTCAGGATGACAGATTCTTTATCGCCTCTAAATCACCGAGGTTTTGGGTAGCGACTTCTTTGTTAATGCGCTTGATGAGACCGGTTAAAACTTTACCGGGCCCGATTTCTATAAAAGTGATGACGCCCTGCTGTGCCATATATTCGACGGAGCGTATCCACTGTACCGGATTCAGCAGCTGGTTTTTAAGCTCGGTTTTAACATCTTCCGGGGTGATGAGGGGTAAAGCCGTCACGTTGCCGATGATGGGGATAGCAGGGGTCTGAAAAGTCGTGGCGTCAATGTACTTGGTTAAACCCTCGGCGGCGGGCTGCATCAACGGCGAGTGGAAAGCGCCGCTGACCTGCAAAGGGATAACGCGGCTGGCTCCGGCGGCGGTTGCCAGCTCCATGGCTTTAGTCATGTTTTCCGCGGCGCCGCTGATGACAATTTGCCCCGGCGAGTTGATGTTTGCCATGACGGTATCGCTTTGTTTACAGACATCAGCCAGCTTGGCTTCTTCCAGCCCGATGACGGCGGCCATTGCCCCGGCGCGTTTTTGCCCCGCCTCATGCATCAGCCTACCGCGTTCACGCGCTAAACTGACGGCGGCGCTGAAGTCAAGCGTACCGGAGGCAGCCAGAGCGGTGTATTCACCTAAAGAGTGCCCGGCGACGAAAGCTGGGGGAGTCAACTTATCGCCGTTGAGTTCACGGGCGGCCTGGAGGCAAGCATAACCGGCGGTCACTAGAGCGGGCTGGGCGTTGATGGTCTGGCGGAGTTTATCCTCCGGCCCTTCAAAAATTAGCTTGGTGAGGGATATCCCCAGCGCTTTATCGGCCTGCTCAAAGACGGCTTTGGCCGAAGAGGCATTATCGTATAGGTCGCGGCACATCCCGACGGTTTGAGAGCCCTGCCCTGGAAAAACCCAGGCTGTCTTGGTCATCTTGCTTGTCCTCCCCTTAAAAATAGAAAGGCGCCGGCGTTAGTTCCTGGAAAGGAACGTTAACGGGCGCCCGTCCGGTTTTTTACTTTTTAGGCGGTGCGAGGGGACCGGTTGGCTGCGTTTTCTTCGGTTCTTTTTGAGAAACGACATCGCGGCCATTATACTTACCGCAGGCGGGGCAGGCATGGTGGGGACGAATCATGATGTGGCACTGGGGACATTCCACCAGCGCCGGTGCTTTTACCGCACTATGGCTTAGTCTCATCATAGCGCGCGACTTACTTTTCTTACGTTTAGGTAAAGCTCCCATATTTAACTCCGTTCTTTAAGCTGACTATATATTGTATCAGATTTTACTTGAGTTCCGCCAGCTTTGACCAGCGGGGGTCGGTATTGTCTTCAGGACAATCGCACTTGCCCTCGTTGAGATTCTTGCCGCAGGTGGGGCAAATACCGGCGCAGTCTTTTTTGCAAAGCGCCTTTATTGGGATGTTCATGACGGAGTACTGGCGCACTGCCTCCGTCAGGTCGAGGATGTGCTGCTCGTCGATGGTAAAGGCGCCGGGTTCCTCCGGCTCGGGTAAAGACGCCCCGGTTATAGCGTCGACGGTGGGCATGAACTCTTCTTCGAACTTGATTTTAAGGGGGTGGCGGTATTTATTAAGACACCGGCTGCAGGTTAGCTCGACCTCGGTATTTAGGGCGCACTTAACAAGGACGCTGTTATGCAAGCGCATCAGATTGCACTTGCCCTGGATTTTGTGGCTTTTACCGTCGTCGGTGATATCTATTACGTCATCTATCTGGTAGTCGCGCGTTGACCCTACGGGGTCGCGGAGCAACTGGGAAATATTCATTTCCATCCCGCCGCACCTCCCGGTAATAAATTATAGGGGAAAAGGGGAGGGTGTAGCAAGACATTTCCCTAACTTTCACTGTAAAATAACGTTGTAATTGGTATGAAAAGGTTGTTGTTTTTTCTCATAGCGGGACTGTTGCTGATGCCTCTTTTGGCTGGCTGCAGTTCCACCGCGCCAACGACTCAATCCCCCCTACCGCACTCCATGAAGGGCTACGAGCTTTATTCCTGGGAAGATGCCGGGCAGTGGCACTTTACACTGATTACCGGTACCAACCGCAACAAAACTTTAGAGGAAATCACCACCGGCGAGAGCATAGAGAGCGAAAACGGCTGGGTAAATATCCACGTGGTAGGGGTGGAGGCGATAAAGAGCGTGCTTAGCCGCGTGCTGGCCGGCGAGTGGGTTTATTGGACAGGCGGGTGGTTTGTGAATCCACCGGAACCGGCAGCGATTCAACTGGTATTACCGCCGGAAGATATTGTGAATGAAATTACAGCCTACGCCGAACAGTTGGGGCTGGACTTTAGTGTAGCGGATTTTGGGTAGAGCTACGGCTTAAAAGGATTATAGCCCGGCTTTTTCAAGAGAGTTTTTTCTTTTTGCAGGATATCCGGCTTATAGACCTTTTCCGCCCAGTCTTCCGGGCTGACTTCTTCGATAGCGACGGATACCGACTTTTCCTCGCACTTGACGATTTCGGTAACGCTTTTCACGATAGCCGTCACCAGTTCGCTTTTCTGTTCGGCGGTTCTGCCGGGGTGCATCTTAATGATTACGTGAGGCATCTTACCCCTTCAGCTTCTTAATCATCTCCGGCACCACCTGGAACAAATCCCCCACAATGCCGTAATGCGCCACCTGGAAGATTGGGGCGTCGGGGTTATCGTTAATGGCAACGATGCAGTCGGACGTCTGCATACCGGCCAGGTGCTGGATGGCGCCGCTGATGCCGCAGGCAATATAAAGCTTGGGGCAAACGGTTTTACCGGTCTGGCCCACCTGGTGGCTGTAGGGAATCCACCCCTCGTCCACTGCCGCCCGGCTGGAGCCTAAAGCCGCGCCCAGGCAATCTGCCAGCTCCTGCAGGAGCTTAAAGTTATCCGCTTTGCCCAGCCCTCGCCCGCCGGAAATTATAATGTCGGCGTCTTCTATTTTGACCTTTTCCGTGATGTCTTCCATAAAATTCAGGAGTTTGGTGCGGGCGGTGACGCCCGCTTTTTTAAAGTCCACCTTGATAATGTCGCCCTTGCGGGAGGGGTTGGGGTCGCTTTTCTTAAAGACGCGCGGGCGTACGGTGGACATCTGGGGGCGCTTATTGGGGCAGAGAATCGTCGCCATAATGTTGCCCCCGAAGGTAGGGCGGGTCTGGAGTAAAAGGCGTTTTTTCGTGTCGATGTCCAGCCCGGTGCAGTCGGCGGTAAGGCCGGTGTTTAAAATAGCCGCCACGCGGGGGAAAAAGGAGCGGCCCAGCGCCGTGGCTCCGGCCAGGACGATTTCCGGCTTTCGTTCTTTAATAAGGTTAAGGAGGCCGTGTGTCAGGTAGTCTTCCTGGTTGTCGGCGAGGTCGGGCGAGTCAACTAGATAGACCTTATCTGCGCCGTGGGTAATAAGGCTTTCTACCTCGTTAACATTATGCCCCAGGCAGACGGCGCAAAGCTCGGTCTTCAGCGTGTCCGCCAGTTCCCTGCCGCGGGCGATAAGTTCGTAAGCGACGTTCTTTATCGCGCCTTTGCGCTGTTCCACAAAGACCCAGACGCCCCTGGCATTGGCGTCAACTTTAGCGGCAGGCTGTACTTCCTCGAGGATGATAGCCTCGTAAGCGCAGGCGTCTTTGCAGGCGCCGCAAACCACGCAGCCGTCCTTGACGATTATCTTATCGTCGGCAACATCTAAAACCCCAAAGGGGCAGGCGGCAACGCAATTGCCGCACATTGTGCATTTTTTCTGGTCTATTTTAATGCCCATGTTATTTCTTTTTCTCTGGCTTTTCCTCTAAAATAATGGCAAAAAAACTGCAGGCGTTGATGCACTTGCCGCAGGATATACAGCCATCGTTAACGCGGCACTTCATATCCACCAGCTCTAAAACGCCAACCGGGCAGATGTATAAGCACGCCCCGCAACCGGTGCATCTTGTCGTGTCAATTCTAACGCCCATTACATCACACCTAAATAAGTTTGGCTTCCTTGAGTTTCCCGATGAGTTTTTCCACCTGTTCCGCCGGTTCGCCGGTGAGGACTTCCGCCTGGGAGACGCGCTGCGGGAAGAAGATTTTAACCACCTGCGTGGATGAGCCGGCAAGTCCTACCTCTTTATCATTGACGCCCAGTTCCTTAATGCTCCAGGTGGTGACGGCGGCGCTCTTGGACTTCATCATGCCTCTTAACGAGGGGAGGCGGGGAATATTAATTTCTTTAGCCACGGTGATAATGGCGGGCAGGGTGGTCTCTAAAACCTCGTGGCCTTCCTCAATCATGCGGCTAACGCGCAGGTAGCCCTCTTTAATCTCTTCAATCTGGCTGACGTAGGCGATGAAAGGAATATTAAGCATCTCGGACATTTCCGGCCCCACCTGCCCCGTATCCCCGTCAATGGTCTGGCGGCCGGTAATGATAAGGTCGAACGCCCCGATTTTCTGGATGGCTTTAGCCAGTGTGTTGGCGGTTGCCCAGGTGTCCGCGCCGGCAAAAGCGCGGTCGGAGAGCAGAATCACTTCGTCAGCGCCGACGGATACGGCCTCTTTTAAAGCGGCGTCGGCCTGTGGGGGGCCCATCGTTAGGACGGTGACCTTGCCGCCGTGTTTTTCCTTGAGGCGTACCGCTTCTTCGATGGCGTAGGTGTCAAAGGGATTGATGATATTCTCGATGCCCTGGCGGATGAGTGTATTGGTTTCCGGGTCTATTTTTACCTCGGTTGTACCGGGCACCTGCTTGATGCAGACGACGATATTCATTAAGTGCGGGCCTTCCTCTTGCGCAGGTTCATGGCGATGGCGTTGCGCAGTATCTGGTTGGTGCCCTCGTAAATCTGGAGGATTTTAGCGTCGCGCATCATCTTCTCCACCGGGTAGTCGCGCATGTAGCCGGAGCCGCCGCAAACCTGGACGGCGTCCACGGTGATTTTCATGGCGGCGTCAGAGGCAAAGACCTTGGCGGCCGCGGAGTATTCGGTGACGTCTTTGGCGCCGCTGTCAACGTAACGGGCGGCGGCGTAAACTAAAGCGCGGGCGGCTTCGGTATTGATGGACATGTCGGCGAGCATTTGCTGGACGACGGGCTCTGTTATTATCGGATGGTCGAATTGGATGCGCTGCGCGGCGTAATCCGTCGCCGCCTCTAAAGCGCCCTGGCAAAGCCCCACCGCCTCTGCACCGATACCGGGACGGCTCTTATCGAAGAGGCGCATTGCCTGGATAAAGCCGAGTCCGGGCTTGCCGATGAGGTTTTCTTCCGGCACAAGGCAGTTGTGAAAGACCAGCTCGCTGGTAATGGAGGCGCGGATGCCCATTTTCTTTTCTTTCTTGCCGAAGGTAAAGCCCTCGGTGCCCTTTTCCACGATAATCGCGCTGGCGCCGCGGGCGCCCCTGGTTTTATCGGTTAACGCGATGATAGTATAAATCTCCGCCTCGCCGCCGTTGGTGATAAACTGCTTGGTGCCGTTTAAGAGATAGCCCCCGTCCACCTTATCCGCCGTGGTTTTAATGTTGGAGGAATCGGAACCGGCAGTAGGCTCGGTGATGGCAAAAGCGGCCAATCTCTTGCCGCTGGCGATGTCCGGCAGGTATTTCTTTTTTTGTTCTTCCGTACCGTACTCGATTAGCGTCAGGCACCCTAAAGCGTTGACGGCGTAGGTGGTGGCGACGCCGCAGCAAACGCGGCTTAATTCTTCGGTAACCAGGCAAAGGTCGAGGCAGCCGCCGCCCAGTCCGTCGTACTCTTCAGGTATAAAGACGCGGAACATATCCGCCGCGGCGAGCTCCTTAACGATTTCCCACGGGAACTCCTCTTTTTCGTCAAGCTCGGCGCGCACCGGGAGGACTTTTTCCTCGGCAATGCGGCGGGCAAGCTCTCTAATCGTCTTTTGTTCTTCAGTTAAAAAGTAGTCCAATCTACGACTCCTTATTCCGCAAGAAGGCGGCGGCGCGAATAAAAAATACCTTCACCCTCAATAGCAAGTATTAGAGTAAAAGGGATACTAACGAACCAAAGAAATAACTATGGTTAAATTATAAGGAGTGACGGGAGGCGAGTCAAGACTGGGGGTTATCAGTCTAATATAACTAACGCGGCGCCGCGAACTGGCCGCCGTGCCCCGGAATAATAAAGTCCGCCATAGCCAGGAGCTTTTTCCGGCTGTTTTGCAGCAATTCGACGTCTTTAGCTAGCGGGTCAACCAGTGAAAGCAGAGATTTTTCGTCCGTCTTCTGCTCCTGTTTATCCTCCCACCAGAAAACGTCCCCGGCGACGGCGTATTTACCGTCGGGCGTATCAATAATGAACGAGACGTGTTTATCAACATGGCCGGGCGTCACAATTACTTGAATGTTAGTATCCGGTATCATCTCCGGGATGCTCTTTTGAGAGTACACATCGAGGACTTTGGATTTATCAAATAACTTGCCGTTCCTGACGTGGTCCTGGTGAGAATGAGAATTAAGGACGATATCAATATCATCCAGCGTCAGACCTTCATTAGCTAAAGCTGTTTTCAGGTCTTTGGGGTAAAGGCCGGGGTCGATGAGGACGTTCTTGCCGTTGGATTTCACCAGAATCGTCGTCGAGGTTGCTTTATACCTCCCTGGCGCAAACTGGTCGGCGTAGCCTTTAACGATTATTTTCAGAGTATCCACTTAGTATCTGGCATACTCCCTTATGGACTCCATCATATTGTGATAGTCTTCTTTAGTGCCTTTGTCCGGCATCCTGACCTCAACGATTAACCCGCCGCCTTTGCGGCATTTGGTTATCAAGTCTTTAGTGCATTCCTCAACTTGCCGGAGCGTCCACACCTTGGATGCTAGCGGCGGGCGTACGAAGATGCAGGCATGACCTTTGAGGATGTCATTGGCTTTAAAAGCGTCCACGTACTCAACGGAGGCGACGACCTTGCCCTTGGGCAGTTCCAGCAGGCGCTCCAATCGTTCACCGAATTCTGCCTCAAAGAACGGCACCGGAATAAACCCAACGTCTATCGTGGCTTGTAACGCCTTCTTTAATCCCGGCCAGTAAAATTTTTCAAACATCTGTTGGGACATAAATTTCTTATCCCCGCGCCAGAGCGGCATGCCGGAGCGCTTTGGGTTGCCCCGCTGTTTCGGGTCGGCCGGTGTGGCATGAGCGATGCGCATATTCAGTATCAAGTCACAAAGTTTAAGCAGTTTTTCCGGGCGCTGGAACATGTCCAGCATCGACCCTTTCATACCTCTCAAAAAACTTGATACGACGTCAAACGGGGCTCCTCCAATGCCGCCGCCGCCCAGATGAGCCAGCGGCGGGAAGCCCAGCTGCGCCAGCTCTTCCCCGGAATCCCCGATTGCTTCGCGGAATTTTACCGTTTCTTCTCCAGCTTTGGCGATGTTTTTCGCCATCTTAATGAACTCCGGCGATATCAACGTTGGGGTTAAGCCGTCAAACCCCTGGAATAAATTACCGATGGGCGGCAGTTTGGCTAACGGGGCTAAAGCGCCGTACATCCGCGGCAGGTAGCATCGCATGACAAAATCAGACGGGTCGTTGAGGAAGATATCGTACTCGTCAGCTTTCATCCACTCGCCTTCGACGAACTGCATATCATAATCCGGCGGTAATGGTCCGCCGGGCCATAAACGGTTTTTAACATCAAGGGCAGCCAGCGCGGCGCCGGACATCGGCAGCCCGATGTTCGACACATCAGGTTGAAAATCCACCGCTATTTGACGCGCCGCCCGCTTATAGACAATGGGGTCGTAATAGGTGGCGGAGTTGGAGACACCGGTATATTTCTGGATGTCGACTCGAGTTGTTAGGGGAATCCTGTCCGGTACCTTCAAATCGATGACGTCCCTGATGCGTTTCTCCCTTTCCTCGTAAAGCTGTTCGGCGGTTTTGCCGGCTTTTTCTTCAATTTCCTGTTTGAGCTTTTCGTTTTCTTTTTGATAGCGTTTGATGTTGGCAGAAAAGGACATATGCCCCCCTTTAATGGAAATTGGCTGAACTGTAGAGATTATAGTTGAGCGACGAATAAATGACAAGGAAACCTAGCTAAAGCAGGTATGGAGCATCCTGCAAACTCTCAACTTTTTCATTGAGCAGGTCGCGGCGCGTTAAATACGATATAGCTTTATCGGGGGCGTTGAGTAAAACAGGGGTGGGGTCGTACTTAAGCTGTTTTAGCCAACCGCTCAAGACGTCATCTCCGCCAGTTTGCGCATGACTTCCTCCACCGTAGCCTCGGCGGTGGAGGCGCCGGAGGTAACGCCGATGTGTTTTTTATTCTTAAGCCAGGCGGGTTTAATCTCATCGGCGGTTTCTATTAAGTGAGTTTCGGTGACCTGCGCGCAAAGCTCGGCGAGGCGGTTGGTGTTGGCGCTGGAGCGTCCCCCCACCACCAGCATCAGGTCGGCGCGGTTGGCCAGCTCAAAGGCTTCCGGCAGCCGCTCGCGCAGGTCGTGGCAGATGGTGTCGATGATATTAATCTCCGAGTTCTTGGTCAGAGCGAGGTCGATAATTTTCTTTACGAACTCCGCAAAGTGGGCGGGCACCTGCGTCGTCTGGGAAAGGATGCCCAGTTTGCGGGGGAGGGGCTTGATAGCGGCGACGGCTTTTTCATCGGTGGTGGCGATGCCGTGATTCTTGGCCCAGCCCAGAATCCCCTTGACCTCCGGGTGGTTGGAATCGCCGTAAACGATTACAAAGAAGCCCGATTCCGCCAGTTGTTTGGCGGCTTGCTGGGCACGGCTGACGTTGGCGCAGGTTGTGCTGATAACGGAGATATTCCGGGCGCGGATTTTCTCCTCCATGTCCGGGCTGACGCCGTGAGAGCTGGTGACGACGGTGTCGCCTTTGATTTCATCAATGTTTTTAACGACCTTGACGCCGATTTCGGACAGTTTTTGCAATACCTGCTGGTTATGCACCACAGCGCCCAAGGTTTCCACCCCGCCCCGCTCCTGCGCCACTTTCTCTAAAGCGTCAATGGCGCGTTTGACCCCGAAGCAAAAACCGGTGCGGGCGGCTTTTTCTATTTTAACCTTGTTTTTTGCCATAAATGCCTCGATATTCCGGGGGCAGCAGCTCGGCGATTTTATACATAATCTCGTCGCAGAACTGGTTGCGTTGCTCTTTGGTCGGGCTGCCATGACAGTCGGGCGGGTAGATGGGCTTGCCGATGGTAATGATGATTTTGGGGTGGTGGAAGAAAGCCCACTTAAGGTTGCGGATATACTGCGTGCCGGTGATGCCCACAGGCACCACGGGGATATTGTTGCGTAACGCCAATAGCGCCGCGCCGGGTGAGGCTTGGTTCATACCGGAGGTTTTACTGCGCGCGCCCTCCGGGAACATTATAAGAGAAACGCCCTGTTTAAACCAGGCTTCTGCCATGTGGATTACTTTTCTATCAAAAGTGTCGCGCTTGACCGGGAAAGACCCGAAGTTCTCCACCCAGTAGCGTGACCACCAGTTATCCCAGAGTTCCTCTTTTGCCATAAGGACGCACTTAAGGGGGATGGCGGCGGCCATTACCGGCGGGTCGGCGATGTGCAGGTGGTTGCAGGCTACAATGACCGGACGCTCTTTAGGGAGGTTTTCCCGACCTCTCGTCACCCACCAGAAAAACGGCGCAGCCAAGATGCGGATTAACACCCGACCGAAGTAATAAACCCAGTGAATGCGCGGTTCCATATCTATTAATTATAACTTGGGGGAGAGGAGGGGGCAAACGGGGTGGTTACTCCCAGAGCTTTTCAATATCTTCGGGGGGTTTTTCCGGGGAGGATGGGCTGGAGGAGGTGAAGTCTTTATAAGAGGCGGCGGAACCGTACTCGCGGGGCTGGAAAGCCACCGGCATTGGCACGGCGTGCCCAAAGATTAACGCCTGCTGCTTGGGGGCGAGGCGCGCCAAAACCGACTTAAGCTCGTTCTTGCCGGAAACGCCGGATAGCACAGCGTCGATATCCCGCTCGTTATCGAGGAGGCAGGTAATCTTGGTGCCGAGCTGGGACATTACCTCTTCGTTAATGCCGCTGGGGCGCTGATCAATAACGAGCAGGCTGACGTTGTATTTACGCATCTCGCGGGCAATGGTCCCAAAGATGGTTTTGTCCGCCACTTCCGGGTTGAGGAATTTATGCGCTTCCTCGATAGTGATGACGAGGGGGCGGGGCTTTAAAGCGTCGGAGTCAGCGGCGATGGCTTCCTCCATTTTACGCTGGTAGCTGCTGTAAATGCGGCGGGAGAGCAAATTGGCGACGAGGAGATAGGCAGCGATTTCCTGGTAGCGCCCGAACTCCAGAACGACGTTGCGCCCCTGCTGGAGGTAGTCGAGGATGTTCTTCACGGCGTCGTCTTTAGCCTCCGGGACGACAAAGCCCAGCCGCCCGATGGTCCCCAGACCGCGCTTTAGACTCTGCAGAGAGCCTTCGTGGATGTTAGAGGCTTTGAGCAGGTCTTCCAGTTCTTCCTCGCCCAGGTTGAGGACTTTGTTCAGCCAGTCTTTCCCTAAAACCTTGCGCAGCTGGTAGGCGGCTTCCACTGCCAGGTCGGTGAGGTTTAGAGTTGAACGGAGGATTGAAACGTCTTCCGGTGTAATTTCGTTAAGCCCGATTTTCACTACATAGTCGGTAGCGACTTTACGCCGCCGGGAGCTTTCTTCGTCTAATGTGAACACAGCCACGTTGGAGGGGAAAAGCTGTTTAAGCCCTTTGACCGGCGCGCCGCCCTCGTGGGTGCCTTTCCAACCGTACTCGCTGTGCATGTCGAAAATCAAATTAACGGCTTTGCTTTTCTGCAAAATGCCGATGAGTAAAATGCGGGTGAGGAAAGTCTTGCCCGTACCGCTCTTGCCGAAGATGCCGTTGGAGCGTTTGACGAACTCCTCCAGGTTGAGGCAGAGCTTGGTTTCCATGTCCAGCGGGTTGCCGACGAAGAAGCGCTGTTTGTCCTCTTTGCCGAAGACGTTCTCGATGTCCGCCTCCGTCGCCAGGTTGACGGCGCAATAGTGGGCGGGGATGGTTTTGACGGGCTGGGGCCCCTCCGCTATAGCGTCGGCGTCGCCGCCGATGGTCAGCATGGGAGTAACATGAATCTGCCCGAAGTTGCTGGTGCCGTTTAAAACATCAGCGATAAAGGGGTCGGAGACGTCGGGCGGGGAAATGGAGAGGCTCTCATCGGTGACGCCCAAACGCACGTCGGTTATCATCCCGAAGAAGCGCCGCTTTTGCCCCTCGATGGTAACATAGCGCCCCACCACCATATCCTCCACCGATACGGGGGCGTCAAGGCGCACTTCAACGCCTTTTTCCAGCGAGGCGTTTACGACGATACCGAGTTTATCAGTCAATCTTCAGTTTCTCCAGGATGTTTCTTACCCGGGCGATGTTGCTGGCTAAAAGGTTCGCCAGTTCTTTGCCGGCTGAAACCAAAAACGACCGGCTGTCTTCGCGCACGTGGCTCATCTGCCGTAAAGAAGAAGCGATAACCTCCTCGGCGGGGACGGAGAAGGCGGAATTAATCAGGATGTTCAGGAAGGTGAAGGACTTGCTGAATTCATCCACTTCTTCCGGCGGGCACAGGTAAACAAAGGCGTGTATTTTAGCGGGCTGGGGGGGCAGGTACTGGTGGATTTTACCTTCCTTGCGGTAGCCCACCACCGCCGCCGTAAATTCACTCCTCAAGAGCTTTTTAAGCTGGGGGCTGTCTTTGTAAACAGCTTCCTCGGTGGCGGCGTCCTTGCCGCGGGCTATAGGCTTGCGCCCCGGCTCCATGCCGGTAGTCTCGGCGTGGGCGACGATGCCATAGATGTCGCCGGTGCGCACTAAAGCGCCGAGGGACGGCACCTCATAAAGCTCGTAGCACTGGGCGGTGAATTGCGCGGTTGACGCCTCGATGACTTCGGCTATTTTATTTTGTTTTGTTGACATAGCTTCACTTTTTCCTGTCATTCGGAGCGAAGCCGGGATTGATTAATGGCTTCGCTCCTTTAGAATGACATTTGGATTACCTCTATTTTACTTCTTTTTCGTGACGGGAGCAGCTTTCTTGGCGGCTGCCTTAGGTTTTTTCACATTCTTTCGTCCTTTTGAACCCATTTTGCCTCCTAATTATTTTAACTAAAAATAGGTAAAAGTCTACTTCTTCGTCACCTTTTGCCCCACCGGGCACATCCTTAAGCACGTACCTACAAAGGTGCAGGCAAAGCCCCCCTTACCACTGCTAAAGTCAACGCACTTGGGGCGGTCGAGGGCGACGGGTATATCTATAAAAATCTTATCCATATCCACCCCGGGGCGCAGCGTCAAAGCGTTATTCACGCACCTTTGCTGGCAGGCTGGCCCATTAGCGCCGCCGCACTTGCCGCGCATGCAGGCCTTTTCTTTAAGCAGGGGGTCGGGCTCAAGCTCTGCTTCGGTAATTACGGAGACATAGCGCACGCGGGGCCCGAATTGCGGATTGATGACCAGTCCGCTTAAACCAAACTCGCCGAGGCCGGCGCGCACCGCCGCGTGGCGCTGGGAGAAAAAGCCCAATCTGGGTTCCATCACCGGATGCCCCAGCCCGGTATGCGCCGCGTTGGGGGTGGGCAGCGAGCGCAGCCCGTAATCAATCTCCAGCCAGTTAGCCAGCTTGACGGAGATGGTGTTAAGCATCATGTCTTCCACGTAATGGCCCATCTGCATATAAAAATTCTCAATGTTGGCCTCGATGCCCAAATCGGTGTTCATTTCTTTCATCTTCAAATGATATTCATCATAATCAACCACGGGGTCGGGGATTCTAACGCCGACGACGATGACGGATTTTACCCGCGGCAGCAGGTCGAGGGGATGATGTCCCGGCGGCGCGCCATCAAACCTTTCCACCGGAGCGACGCCGACTATAGTCCCTCCAAGTTCTTTAACGATTTTTTTGACTTTTTGATTGCTTGGTTTGGACATTGATTACACCCACCGCGTTTTTTTACTCAAACTCTTACCGGATGTGGCGTTTGGCAGATTTTCATCGGCCAGAGTTGATTCTATAAATTCCCTGAAGTTTTCCCGGTCAGCGCCGGTGACCACCGCCTGCTCGTGGGATTCCGAAAGCGCCACCGGGTAACCCTGCCCGCGCTGGCACTGGTCGTAGATAAGGCTGTGCGTAAGGTCGAGGAGGTCTTTATCCTCCGCCGTCCACTGCGGGATTTCCACACGCGCAATCTCGTCCTCCACGCGCAGGTAGTAGAAATAAACCTTATGGTCGCCGTAGTAGTCTTTAACGACTTTAGAGGGGCTGATAAAAAGCGCCGACCTCTCGCCGTCTTTAAGTAAATCCATAAAGATATCGCGGTCGCGCACGCCGTCAAGCCCGGCGCAGTCCTTGCCGTGTGCCGGCGGGCACTGCTTATCGCAGTCGGGGATATCATTGGGGCAGACCGCCACGCGTAAAACGTTGAGGACGTCGGTACTGCGCGGGTAGCTGATATACGAAGCTAAAGCGAGCCGCCGTTCTTTATTGAACTTTTTCAGCGCGTCCAGACACTTAAGCATGCCGTTGACTAAAAGCGCGTCCGTCACAAAGTCAGGGTAAGCCTCCAATCCCCAGAGAATCAGTGTGCCGTCCAGCAAAGCCAGCGCCGGATTTTGCGGGGGTAGGGCGGCGGCTAAAGAGACTAGTGATTTACATTCCTCCACCGAGCGCTTAACGCCCAGAACCGTTCCCTCTACCGCCTGTTCCCGTCCGTTTGTTGGATGCGTTATCACCAAATCTTTATCGTCGGCGTAAAGGTGGGGAATACTGGCTAAAGCGGCATCCGGCTGGCTGCCGTAGTTGAGGACAACCGTCCCGATGTTAATCAGGTAGCAATGCGTGCTCTGGTGCCGGTCAACATCAATGTGCGAACCGTCCGCGGCGATAACCGAAAAGTCGGGGGGAGAAAGGGGGAGGGGATACGTTTTACTTAAAGCCTCGGTGATTTCCGCCACCAGCCATGTGGTTTTTGCGGCTTTAATCTTACTCTTTAAATCGTCTAAATCAATGGGGGGATTGTTGATGGTCGCCAGCGCGTAATCCAGGTGTTGTGATTGTTCCGCCCGCTTCTCTTTAAGACCGGAAATCATCCTGATGACCTGCGTGGCGACGGCTGTTAAATCCAGCGACATTTTTTGTTTTTCAGTTCCTTTGGTTTCAGTATAAAACATGATAGTAGGTAACACAAGGCATACAGTATATAACCAAAGGAAAATGATATAATTAAAACAGAAAATTTTTAAGGAGCATTTTTGCTAGCAGCTTTAGGAACGGTAGTTATTACGTCACTCTCCGGCGTGATGATGCCGGGGCCCATGTTCACCGTAACCATCGCCAAGAGCATGAAGTCGCCGTGGGCGGGGGTGCTGGTATCGTTAGGTCACGCCGTCATTGAAGTGCCGTTGATACTGCTCGTTTACTTCGGGCTGGGTCACTTTTTCCAGAACGAAATCGTAAAATTAGTCTTAAGTGTGGCTGGCGGTGGGATGATAGTCTGGATGGGCGTTGACCTTTTCCGCGCGCGTCGTAAACTGGCTAAAGAGGGCAAGGACACGTCATATAACGCCTTCGTCGCCGGTATCTTGATGAGCGGGCTTAATCCGTTTTTCCTGGTGTGGTGGGCAACTGTCGGCTCTTTACTGCTGATGAGCTTTATTGACGCGGTGGGAACGTGGGGGATGCCGTTCTTCATTATCGTCCACTGGCTCTGCGACCTTGTCTGGCTTTCTCTTGTTTCCTATACGATTTATAAGACGCACAGGTTCTGGGGGGAAAAGGTGCAGGAGTGGATTTTCATTATCTTGAGCCTGGCGCTGCTTTACTTTGGTGGTCAATTTATCGTTAAGGGGATTATAGACAATTATCAAATAGACACCTTGTCTCTTATTTTAATTAGTGCCGCTTTTATTTGGTTATTGATTGAAACAGATTATTTGTTATTAAAGCCATTGTTACGTAAAAACATAAACAAGAAATTAAAGTAAATAATCAAAACTAATACACTAACGCTGCTTAGGCATCTTGCGTTCGTCGCATTTCAGCTGACAAAACTCACATTTTCCATTGCAGGGCTCAACGTGTATCGTAACGTCCGTATAGCGCAGGCGGTTTTTCATGTCTTTTTCCAGGTGGTCGCACATAGCGTGCGCCTGTTCAACACTTAGGTGTTTGGGCATTACTAAATGAAGGTCAATATAGCGCTGGATGCCGGACTTGCGCGTGCGTAGCTTATGAAACTCCACCACATCGCTGCCGTAATGCTCGGTGATGGCGGCTCTAATATGCTTTTCTTCTTCCTCCGGCAGCTTAACGTCCACCAGCCCGCCAAAAGAGCTTCTTAAAACATCAATGCCTACTTTGAGGATTAACAATGCCACGATGCCCGCCAGAATATCGTCAATGATTTTCCACCCGGTAAAACGCACCACGACCAGCCCGATGAGAACGGCGGAAGCGGAATAGACGTCGGTGGCGATATTGCGCGCGTTGGCTTCCAGCGCCATGGAGTCTTCCTCCCGGGCTACCTTGCGTAGATGGCGGAAAAGCAAAATACTGGCGACGATGGATACCGCCATCACGGCAATACCGGCCTCGGTCAGCTCCAGTTCGGTGGGGTCGCTGCCGCGCATGACGGCGGAATAAATAATGGCGCCGCCCGCAAAGAATATCAGCACCGCCTGGATAATGGCCGCGATGTTTTCCGCCTTGCCGTGCCCGAAAGGATGCTCTTTATCAGCAGGCTTGGCGGATAAATGTATCGCTAAAAAGGTAATGCTGACGGCAAACAGGTCCATAAAGCTGTCAATACCCTGCGCCAGTATACTCAAACTGCCGGTGATAACAGCAACGACTATTTTTATTACTATCAGGCTGATAACGACGATGACTGAAAGCCTGACAGCGCCTTTTCTGCCGGAGAACATAGTTAACCAGCCTTTAGGATTGAACTTCTGTGGTTACTGTTTTTTTCTTAAAGAAGCCGCCCCAGTTGCCTTTGTCCCAGACCACCAGTAATCCCGGTGCCACAAAGACGGAGTCGAAGGTGCCGGCGATGATGCCGATAACCAGAGCGATAATAAAGTTCTCGATTGAACCGCCCACGAAGAGCATCAGCGCGATACAGGTTATCAAAATGGTGATGCTGGTGTTCAGTGAACGACCCAGCGTTTCTATCTGGCTGCGGTTGACCACGACCTCGAAGTCAGGGCTGACGCCGTTTCTCTGGTTTTCACGCATCCTGTCAAAGACAACGATGGTGTTATCCAGACTGACGCCCACGATTGCCAGGATGCCGGTGATAAACATCAGGTCCATCTCCCAGCCGAGGAAGTGCCCCAGCAGCGAGAACAATCCCAGCGTTACCAGGATATCGTGCAGCAGGGCGAGGACGAAGCACGTGCCCCAGCGGAAAGAGCTTGGCATCTTGCGGAAGGCGTAGGTAACGTAAAGCAACATGCCCAGCATCGAGATTCCTACGGCGATGGCGGCGTTACGCGTTGTATTGGCGCCTTCGCGCGGCGCCAGCGAATAAACATCGGGCGCATCTACAAGCTCCCCGAAGGTGTCTGAAAGCGTGCTGACCAGCACCTGCTGGTTGGGAATCGTTTCCTTGGTGCGGACATCAAACTGTGTTTGCCCCGTCACCTGGACGACGGCGTCGCCATAGCCCAGTTCGGATAACTTCGCCGTAAAAGCGGTGTAATCCACCGGGTTAACGAACTTCATTGAAAGCATGGTACCGCCGGTAAAGTCAATGCTCGGCGTGAACCAGAATACCGCCAGTGAAACTACCGATACAACTATCAGTATTCCTGATATAAGGAAATACCAGGCTCTTTTACCAACTATATCCATCATTGTTTTTTGCCTCCGGTACCAGTATATAGCCAGGAAATATTAGCTAACCTTGTGCCGTTTAGTGAACGCAGCAGCGTCCGGGTGACCAGCACGGCGGTGAACATACTGACGATAGCGCCGACGAACAGCGTCACAGCAAAGCCCATTACCGCGGCGTTGTGCATGGCGGTGCTGCCCAGCCAGTAAAGGATGATACAGGCGATGAAGGTAGTCATGTTGCTGTCCCAGATAGCCGACCAGGCGCGGTGGAAGCCGGCTTCAATAGCCGCCCCCAGCGTCCGCCCGGCGCGGAATTCCTCCTTCATCCTCTCAAAGATAAGCACGTTGGCGTCCACGGCAATGCCCATGGACACAATGATGCCTCCGATGCTGCCCAGGCTCAACGTAACCGGCCAGAGCTTACAAACCGTCAGCGTCAGCGTTCCGTAGAACAGCAGCGCCAGCGCGGAAATAAAGCCGGGCAGGCGGTAGTAGATTGTCATGAACAACATCACCAGCCCCAGGCCGATTAAGCCGGCTTTCCAGCTCATATCAATAAACTCGGCGCCAAGTGAAGCCGACGTGATGCCTTCTTCAACCGGGTCGTTCAGCGGCGTCGGCAGCGAGCCGGACTTTAACAGGTTACTCAGCTCTTGAGCTCCCGCCAGCGTAAAGCCGCCGGAGATGACGCCTTTGCCTCCATACTCCGCTACCAAAAGCTGCGGCGCGGAAATCAAGTTGTTGTCCAGGAAAATACCCAGCACATATTCGAGTGAATACGTGCCGCCCTCGCCGGCGGGGTTATACAAGCGGGCGGCGATTTGGTCAAAGATAACGGCTCCTTCTTCGTTCCACTGGATATCCACCTCCGGCTTGCTTGTAGAGGAACTGATATTGGTCTGGGCGTCTGACAGCAGGGCGCCGGTTAAGGCGGTGCCGTTATTGCCGCGGGCGACAATCCACGCAGGCATATCGCCGTAATCAGTAAGTGTTTCTTTATCTACCGGGTTGCCGTTAACATCGGTAAACACCAGATTGGTTCCGTCGTAGGTTATCACGCAAATTAACGTGCCGTAGTTGGCGCCCGTCGCATCCATGTTTACAACAATCCGGTTGGCGGTTTCGGTGCTGAGGAAGAAGCTGTTAACATCGCTGGCCAGGTAGTCTTTCAGGTATATTAGAGTCCCGGTGATATCCTTTTCAACCTCGCGGAATTCCAGGTAACCGGCTTGTTCAACCAGGCTTTTCGCCGATTCGATGTCGGTGAAGCCGGGCAACTGCACCATGATAAGGTCGGCGCCGAGCTGTTGAATAATAGGCTCGGTAACACCGAACCTGTCAATACGTTTTTCAATCGTTAGTATCGTCCGGTCCATTACCGCTTGCTGGTCGGTAATATCATCGGTAAAGGTTACCTGATAAACCAGCTTAACGCCGCCAGCCAGGTCCAGGCCCAGTTGCAGGTTGCGCCCGAATTTTTCACCGCTGTTGGACACTTCGCTCAGCTTGAAGTTGGTGACGTCGCCGATGAGCTGCTTGGCGCGGTCAACATCGGTGTAGTCGCTTAATGAAACGTGGATGTAGTAGCCGTCCAGCTTTTCTACATCATAGTTTTTGATGCCCTGCTGTTCGATGCGCTCGTGCATGGTGACTACAGCCTCGTCCACGAGCAGCACTTTCTGTTCGGTGGAGGTGCCGTCCGGGAAAGTCCCCTGGTAGGTCAGCTCCACGCTGCTGCGCAGCGGGAAACATACCCAAACGGTCAGGGCGAAGATAGCGATTATCAAGATTAGTATCAGCGTATTTCTTCTTGCCATATTTCTCTCCGGGTATTATTAGTTTATATTTTCACTTCTTTTCAGAAAGCAGTTCCCGAATATAAGTTACAGCCTGTTCCCGGGTAGTCACTTCGCCGGCGGCTTGGGCTTCGTGCAGTTCTTCCAGCAATTCGCCGATTCTGGGCCCGGGTTCAAGGCCAAACCTATCTATTATATCATTTCCGTCGAAAATTTTCGGCGGTGCCGATATAGCGGCTTCATTATAGTGTTTTTCCAGCACGTATTCCGTCAGGCGGCAGTGCTCCCGCCACAGGTTAAAATCAAGCGTTTTGCCCCGCGCCGCCAGGTGGTCCGCCAGGCACAGGTA
>JAQTMM010000016.1 GCA_028714335.1 Dehalococcoidales bacterium | reverse complement strand
TGATTTGTGAATAATTGACCTATATGGTAAAAGGCGGTACTATATTGGCTAGGCGATAAAAGTTACATTTTTTTATTAGTGTTACACTGCCTGTTAAAGTACACGCCGCCACAAAAATAGAATGCTCCCCTTCCCGTCCCGAGGCTATAGAAAAACCCGGTAATAGATTTGCCGTTGATATATAACCTGGTGTTACGCCGGGATTATATTTGAGTTTATGGAACAACTCGGGAAGGATATTTTTTGCCGCCTATCAGTGTGCTCATCAAGCCGGCCTCCGGTAAATGCAACCTGAACTGCAAATACTGTTTTTACCATGACGTTGCCAGCAACCGCGCCGTGGCTGACTTCGGCTTTATGAGCCTTGAGACAATAGAGGAAATCATTAAAAAGGCTCTTAAGTTCGCTTCGGGCTACGCCACCTTTTCCTTCCAGGGCGGGGAACCAACGCTTTGCGGACTCGACTTTTTTAAGTCGGTGGTAGAGCTGCAAAACAAACACAACGTCAACAACGCTGCCTTTAATAACTGCATCCAGACCAACGGCATGTTAATAGACGAAAAGTGGGCGGAGTTTTTACACGACAATCACTTCCTCGTCGGGCTTTCTTTAGATGGTTTTGATGAATTGCATGACGCTTACCGGGTGGACGCCAAGGGCAAGGGAACTTACGCTAAAGTGATGGAAACCGCCACCCTGTTCGATAAGCACAAGGTAGAGTACAACATCTTGTTTACAGTCACCGGCCTATCAACTCAAGCACCGGAAAAGCTTTATGATTTCTTTAAGTCGAAGGGCTGCAATTTCCTGCAGTTCATGCCCTGCATAGACCCGGAAGACGATAAGCGCGGCGTCCATGATTATTCTCTGAAACCCGAACAATATACCGTTTTCTTAAAGCAGTTCTTCGATAAATGGTGCACGGACTTTATGGGCGGCAGGGAGGTCAGCGTCAGGTACTATGATAACCTGGTCAGAATGGTGATGGGCATGCAGCCGGAGATGTGCAGTTTGACCGGCTCTTGCCAGTGCCAGTTTGTCTTTGAAGCCGACGGCTCCGTTTATCCCTGCGATTTTTACGTCACCGATGAGTGGAAGCTGGGCAACATCCACCGGCAGGAACTGATGGAGCTTTACGAGAGCGAGACCTGCCAGCGCTTTATCAATAGTTCCCTCGCTGCGGCGTCCTTGTGCTGCGACTGCGAAAGCAAATACTTATGCCGCGGCGGCTGCCGGCGCGATAGAGATAATTTCTCTACCAAACAGCTGGAACGCAATTATTTCTGCCAGTCATATAAAGACTTTTTAAAGTACGCTTATCCCCGGCTGGGCAAGGTTGCCGAATACGTTAAGGACTACCACCAGAAGCAAAAAACCGCCGGAGAAAATACAGCCACGACGAAAGGATAAGAAACATGACCAAGAAAAAAGATGAATTTCAGGGCATTATTAAAACAACCTACGCGGAATCAACGCCATGGTGGAAAGAGGAAAGTAAACCACCCGCAGGCGCGCCGAATATCCTGTATATAGTCCTGGACGACACGGGCTATTCTCAACTGGGCTGTTACGGTTCGTTAATAGAAACCCCCAACATCGACTCCATCGCCGCCGACGGCTTGCGCTACACCGATTTCCACGTTAACGCTATGTGTTCTCCGACCCGCGCCAGCCTGCTGACCGGCTGCAACAACCATACCGTCGGGCTGGGCTATCTTTCTAATTTCGATTTGGGCTTCCCGCCCCTGTCCGGCAACATCGACCCGAAATACGGCTACATCAGCGAGACGCTTTTGGAACACGGCTACTCAACGTTCATGGTCGGCAAGTGGCACCTCTGTAATGCCAAGCACATGAACGGCTCCGGCCCGTTCCACCAGTGGCCGTTAGGGCGCGGCTTTGAAAAATACTACGGCTTCCTAAACGCCGCCACCAGCCAGTTTTACCCCGACCTTGTCTGCGATAACCACCCCATCGACCCGCCCAAGACGCCGGAAGAAGGCTATCACTTAAGCGCCGACCTGGTGGATAAAGCCATTGAATACATCGGCGACCAGAAATCGTGTTTCCCGGAAAAACCGTTCTTCTGCGACCTGTCATTCGGCGCGATGCACGCCCCGCACCATGCCCCCAAGGAGTACATCGCAAAATATAAAGGGAGGTTCGACGAGGGGTGGGACGTTTACCGCAAAAAGGTCTTTGAGAAACAGAAAAAACTCGGCATCATCCCAGAAAACACTGTTTTGACCGAGCACAACTACCTCGCCGACCCCTGGGACTCTTTGACCGAAAAACAGAAAAAGATTTTTCCCAGATTCATGGAGGTATTCGCCGGCTACCTGACCTACACCGACGCGCAGCTCGGGCGGCTGCTGGACTTTTTAAAGAAAATCGGGCAGTACGATAACACCTTAATCGTGCTGATTTCCGATAACGGCGCCTCCGGCGAAGGCGGTCCGGAAGGCTGCTTTAGCGAGAATTATCACCTCATGTCCATGCGGTGGGCGGACATAGTCTCCGAGGAAGAATACAAGCTTTTAGGTTCCCCGGAAGCCCACAACCATTACCCGCGCGGCTGGGGGTGGGCGGGTAATACCCCGCTTAAAATGTACAAGACCTGGGTACATGCGGGTGGCGTAAAAGTCCCGCTCATCATCAGCTACCCCAACAAGATTAAGGATAAAGGCAGTATCAGGACGCAGTATCACCACGTCGTCGACATCAACAAGACCGTCCTCGATATCTGCGGCATCAACCAGCCAGATACCATCAAGGGCGTCAAGCAAGCAGAAAAACCGAGCATCGGCATGACTTATACCTTTAACGACCCTAAAGCACCACGGCAAAGGCACGTCCAGTATTACGAGATGCTGGGTAACCGTGGCATCTGGGCGGACGGCTGGAAGGCTGTAGCCGACCATGTTATTTCCGACAGCTTCGAGGAAGACAAGTGGGAACTCTATCATACCGATGAAGACCACTCCGAAGCCCACGACCTCGCGGAAAAGCACCCGGAAAAGCTCCGCGAACTCGTTGACCTCTGGTGGCACGAGGCGGGTAAATTCGGCGTGCTGCCGATGCTGGAAAGCTACTACAAGAAAAAGGGCGGGTTCGACTTTAACAAGCAGATGAGATTCGCCCCGTCCGAATACCACAGCCGGTACACGTTCTACCCGCAGATGACACCCAATTCCTTAGGCCCTCGCCTGGCAAATAAGTCATTCGTGATAACGATATACCTGAACCACAAAAAGGGCTTTGACGGCACACTGCTTGCCGCCGGCGACAACACGGGCGGCTACACGCTTTACATCAAGAACAACAAGCTGGTCTTGGATTTCAATTACCTGGCGGAAAAGCATTACCGCGTGGAATCCGAGGCAACAGTACCGGACGGAGACATTACGCTGGGCTTCGAGTTCGTCTTAACCCGCCCCAATGAAGGCGTAGGACGCCTGCTCATTAACGGCAAACCTTCGGGGGTGGTCACCATTAAAGAATACCCGCTATTCTCCGGCGGCAAGTTCGCCATCGGCAGATACGGCCATTCTCCCATCGCTAAAGAAACATACTCAAAAGACTACTACCGCTACAAGGGTGTGATTGACCGTGTGGAAATCGACATGGAAAGGCCGGTGAACGACATGGACCTCATGCTGGAGTTGGAAAAAGAGCACGATATCCAGTAAAGCAATATTTTAACCCATCAATACTGAAAGGAACTGATTACAATGGCTAAAGACAAGCAGGAATTCCAGGGTGTCATTAAAGCCAACTACAAGGAATCTACCCCGTGGTGGCCCGAAAAACGTAAACGGAAAGACCTGCCGAATATCCTGTATATCGTACTTGACGACACGGGCTATTCGGACGTGGGGTGCTACGGTTCTTTAATCGAGACTCCGAACATCGACGCCCTGGCGGCGGAGGGTTTGCGCTACAGGGACTTCCACGTTAACGCCATGTGCTCCCCCACCCGCGCCAGCCTGCTTTCCGGCTGTAATCATCACACCACGGGCATGGGCTTCATCGCAGAAATCAATATGGGCTTCCCCGGCTATCAGGCCAGCGTCGGCCGTGAGTACGGCTTTATCAGCGAGACGCTGGTCCGGAACGGCTACGCCACTTATGCTGTGGGCAAGTGGCACCTTGTTGACCCGGATTCGCGAACTTCAACCGGGCCCTTTGACCAGTGGCCGACGGGGCGGGGCTTTGAAAAATACTACGGCTTTTTGGGGGCGGCAACGGGGCAATTTTACCCAGACCTAGTCTGCGGCAACGAGTTTATCAGCCCCCCGAAAACACCCGAACAAGGCTATCACATCAGCGAAGACCTTGCCGACCGGGCAATTTCCTATATTGGTGACCTCAAGTCCATCAACCCCGATAAACCCTTCTTCTGTTACCTGGCTTTCGGGGCGCATCACTCGCCGCACCAGGCGCCTAAAGCATACATTGACCACTACCGGGGCAAGTTCGACGAAGGCTGGGACGTTTACCGCCACAAGGTCTTCGAGAAGCAGAAGAAACTCGGCATTGCCCCGGCTAACTGCCAGCTGCCGGAAGACGACTACATGGCGCCCAAGTGGGATACGCTGACGGACAAAGAGAAAAAGATATTCCCGAGGTTCATGGAAGTTTACGCCGGCTTCGTCACCCACACCGATGCGCAAATCGGCAGGGTGGTAGATTATCTGAAGAAAATCGGCCAGTACGAAAACACCATCATCATGTTCACGTCCGATAACGGCGCCTCGGCGGAAGGCGGGCGGTGGGGCTCCACCAGCCTCGGCTACCACTACATGACCGAGACCTACCAGCCGCTGATTGACGAAGAGCAGATGGACAACCTCGGCTCCGCCGACGTTAAGTGCCACTACCCCTCCGGCTGGGCGCGCGCCAGCAACACTCCCCTGCGCCTGTACAAATCATGGACGCACTGCGGCGGCATCAAAGTGCCCCTGATTCTTACCTATCCCAAGCAAATTAAAGACAAGGGCAGCATCCGGCCGCAATACCACCACGTCATCGACATTAACGAGACGGTGCTAACTATGTGCGGCATAGAACAGCCCGAAGAAATTAACGGCGTCCAGCAGGAGCCTAAGCATGGCATCGACATGGCGTACACTTTTGATAACCCCGATGAAAAAACGCACCGCCACGTTCAGTACTACGAGATGGTGGGCAACCGGGGCATCTGGGCGGACGGCTGGAAAGCTGTAGCCGATCATGCCGCCAACCCGACGTTCGATTTCTACAAGGACGAGTGGGAGTTATTCAATACCGACGAGGACTTCACCGAGTCGAAAAACCTCGCTAAAGAAAACCCAGCAAAGCTCCGCGAACTCATTGACCTTTGGTGGCACGAGGCGGGTAAATACAAGGTTCTGCCGCTGGCAGAAAGCCACTTAAAGCAGGCGGAAAATTATAACTCTAAACAACAGTACCGCTACGCGCCGGTAGAGCCAAGAACACATTACATTTATTACCCCGAGTTCAAGACCGGACCCGGCCCCAGGCTGGCGCAGGCTTCCTTCACCGCTAAGGTTTACGTCACTTATAAAAAGGGCGATGAAGGCGTGCTGTTTGCCGCCGGAGATAATAACGGGGGTTACGCGTTTTATATCAAGGACGGCAAGCTGGTGCTCCACGATAACTGGCTGACCTTTAAGCACTACCACACCGAATCGGAAAAGGCATTGCCCGAAGGCGACCTTGAGCTGGCTCTGGACTTTGCCCTGACCCGCCCTGGCGCCGGTGTTGCCAGGCTGCTCATCAACGGTAAACCAAGCGCCAATGTTTATATCGAATCGCAGCCGTTGTTCTTCGGGGGGACTTTCAGCATCGGGAGATTCCCTTACAATCCCGTCACCAACGAGATTAAGGAAATGCAAACGTTCCCCTACACCAACCGGATTGACAGGGTGGAGTTTGACCTGGAGCGCCCGATGGACGACATGGATAAGATGCTGGAACTGGAGCACCATCTGCGCAACGAGTAAACTTAAGTTGAGATCAAATTCTAGCTTTCAATCTTGCGGCGGGCTTCGGTCTCCACGGTCTTGATGACGTGCAGGAGCCCTAAACCGGTCTCCTTGGCGATGCGCCGACAGTCTTCATACTCCGGCGTCACGGACAGGAAGTCTTTAAAACGTTTAACCTTGACCGGGACACTCCCCAGCGATGTCTCCACCGTCAGCATCTCCCTTTGGGCGGCATGGCGGTTGACGGGGGTACTGCGTACGCCCAGAGTAGTGGTCTCCCGCATGATTATTTCCGTAATTTGGTCTTCCAGCTCCACGGAGCACAGCACGCAAAGCATGACCGCCGGGCGGTTCTTTTTCATCTGAATAGGTATAAACCAAACGTCCGCCGCGCCGTCTTCCAACAGCCGTTCCATGGTGTAGCCGAAAGCCTGTGAATTCATATCGTCGATGTTGGTTTCCAGTAAGACCATATTGTGCGCTTCATCGGCGGCGGCTTCTTCGCCCAGCCACACACGCACAACGTTGGGCCAGCCGGGGAACTGCTTGTTGCCCGCACCGTAGCCGGTTTTTTCCAGCTTCATGTTAGGACGTTTATATCCCTCAGTCAGCGACGTTATCAGTATCGCGCCGGTCGGGGTTAAAAGCTCGCCGGGCGGAATATCGGAAGCAGGGGCATCAGCCAGCGGTGCGCCGGCGTCGGTCAAAATCTGCAAAGTCGCCGGGGCGGGGACGGGCAATACACCGTGCGCCGTCTTGACCGTGCCGGAACCTGTGACCAACGGCGAAGAATAGACGTGTTTGACGCCTAAGGCTTCCAGCCCGATAAGCGTCCCAACGATATCAACGATGGTGTCAATAGCGCCAAGCTCGTGGAAATGCACTTCTTCCAGCGGCACCTGATGAATCCCGGCTTCTACGGCGCCGAGTTTTTTAAAAATTTCAGCGCTTTTCACTTTAACGTTGGCAGAAACATCGGAGGCAGCGATAATCCTTAAGATTTCCATAAGCCCACGGTGCTGGTGCTCGTGGTCATGTTCATGTTCATGCTCGTGTTCGTCATGATGTTCATGTTCCAACACCACGTTGAACTTGGTGGCGCCGATGGAGGAACGCTGCACCTTTTCCATCGTAATATGGTAGCCGGGCAGTTTTAAGCCGTCCAGCCCTCTTTTCAGGGTATTAAAATCCAGCCCGGCGTCCAGCAGCGAGCCAATAATCATGTCGCCGCTGCACCCGGAAAAACAATCAAAATAAACAGTTTTCATTATTTGCCGCCTTTCTGCTGCGCCGCCGTCAACACCTCGTTGAGGCTGCCGGAGCGGTATCCCGCTAAATCCAAAGTAATGTATTGATAGCCTAACTCTTTAAGCCGGGCGACGACCTCGCGCCGCGTAGCCTCCTGCATTAGCAACGGCATATCTTCAGGATACACCTCAATGCGCGCCATGTCTCCGTGATGCCGAAGTCGCAGGTCGTGCAGGCCCAATCCGCGCAGGTAGTTTTCGCCTTTAGCTATTTTTTGGAGGACTCCCGCGGTGACCGGCGTACCGTAAGGGATGCGGGTGGCCAGGCAAGGCGACGCCGGTTTGTCCCACGTTGGCAGACCCATCTCACGGGAGAGTTTGCGGATTTCGTCTTTAGCCAGTCCGGCTTCTACCAGCGGCGAGCGTATCCCAACCTCGTTTAAGGCTTTACGCCCGGGGCGGTAATCGTCTTTATCTCCGGCGTTGGTGCCGTCGCTAACGTACGCCAGCCCCTCTTCCGCCGCAAGGTCTTTGAGCAGGGTGAATAAATCGCGCTTGCAGTAATAACAACGTTCAGGCGGATTGGCGATAAAATCGGGGTTATCCATCTCGTTACCCTTAATTACCTTAAAGCGCAGTCCGAGTTTTTTCGCAAGTTCAGCCGCCGCATCTTTTTCTTCTTTAGTAATGACCGGGGAATCCACGAAGACCGCCAGCGCTTTATCTCCTAACGTCTGGTGGGCCTTTGCCGCCAGATAGGTGCTGTCCACCCCACCGGAAAATGCCACCAGCGTCGAACCCATTTTACGGAGGATTTCCTTAAGGCGCTCTTCTTTACTTGCCATGTTCTTCCTGGTTGCCCCGCTGCAGGTTTATCAGACCCGCCATATAGCCCGCCCCGAATCCGTTATTAATGTTGACCACAGCTACACCCGGCGCGCAGCTGTTGAGCATGGCTAAAAGCGCCGCCAAACCGTTGAAGCTGGCCCCATAGCCAACACTCGTCGGCACGGCGATAAGCGGAATCGATACCAGCCCGCCGACCACGCTGGGCAAAGCACCCTCCATCCCCGCCACTACCACCAGCACTTTTGCATTTTTTATGCCCGGCAGTTTATCCAGCAGACGGTGCAGCCCGGCTACGCCAACGTCAAAGATTTTCTCCACCTCGTTGCCCATAAGCTCCGCCGTCACCGCGGCTTCTTCCGCTACCGGGATATCGGCGGTGCCGCCGCAGACTACCGCCACGCCCGGCTTTAAAGGAGTTTTACTGCGGTTGATAACAATGGTTTGGGAAAGCGGATTATAGACGGCATCCCGCACTTTTTTATGTACGGCTTTATACGCCTCTGCAGGTGCGTGGGTGACCAGCACTTTATCCGTATGCGACGCCAGTTTTTCGGTGATGGACGCAATCTGTTCGATGGTTTTACCTCTGCCCAACACCACCTCCGGGAAGCCCGTCCGGATGTTGCGGTGGTGGTCAACCTTGGCAAAACCCATATCCTCATAAGGCAGCACGCTTAATTCTTTTACCGCGTCGCCGGTGGACATTTCACCCTTTTTAACCTTTTCCAGCGTGCGCAGCAGCCAATCGCGGATACCGTTAGTGTTCAAATTCTCGTTTACCATGTTCCACTCCATAATGAGGCAGGTCGCGTATGGTGCCTCTATTTTAGATTGTAAATGAATGTCACGGGTATCACAAGTAGCCAAAAAAAACCTTTTTTTAACGAGGGGGTAACATTGCTGGGTTGTATCTATAAATGTTGTTAATTCTTTAACTATAGTCTAGAATGGATTAAGGTTTTTCCCGATACATTAAGACTCGATTACATTATTCATTTTTAGGAGAACTACATGGCAGATAGAAAGTATGACAAGTATTTCTTAAGTGATAACGGCGCCGAACCAAAGGCTAACGATTACACTTCGCTAAACAGCCTGCCGCCGTTCCCGGAGATTGCCAGCCCGCAAACCTATTTTCGGGGGGCGCCCGCCTTACCGGGAGCTACAGCCACTATAGGCTGGCAGGTATTCACTGCGCCGGTTTGCTGGGAGACAATCCCGCATGCTCATAAATACGACGAGTTCCTTATTTTCCTCGGCGGCGAACTGCCGGATTTATGCAAAAGCTTTGATGCGGAAATAGACCTGTGGATGGGTAAGGAGTTGGAGAAACATACCATCACTTCAACAACCGTCGTCTTTATTCCCAAAGGCGTTCTGCATTGCCCGTTGAATTTTAGAGTGATAAAAAAGCCCGTCCTCTTCCATGCGCTTTACCTGGGGCCGACGCTGGATGCCAAACGCGTTAAGAACTTTGATGAAGCCGGTTTTGACTGGGAAGGACCGGTTAACCTGCGCACCTTTGGCCCGGCTAAGGAATAACTGCTTTAGCCAAAACGGTAAAAAGCGAAACCGCCACTTATAAGGTGGCGGTTTTTTGTATCTCAAACGAGCCTTGTATCAGCTTATCTATAAATCTGGTGGAGACGGGGGAGGGTCGAACTCCTCCTGAAACACATTATACATTGATTGGATAACTAGACCTATTCCGGTCTACGGATTTATATAGATTTCGTCTTTTACCGGTAAATAGCCAGTATCGTTTGCGAAGTAAGTAAATATTTTACTTCCGTTAAATATATGCTAATATATATATAGATATACAAACATTTTGCGGGAGTACTTTGATGATAAATCAACAAGATATTGAACTATACAAGCTAAAAGCCCGGCTCTGCAGGACATTTGCTGATCCCACCCGCCTAATGATTATCAATCAGCTCCGTTCCGGCGAGAAAACCGTGAGTCAAATCCAGTTGGCGCTGGGATTGGTGCAACCCATCATATCACGCCACTTGGCTTTACTACGCGAGCGTGGCGTTGTTAAAGCGCAGCGTAAAGGAACAAATATGATTTATAGTTTGTCAGACCCCAAAATCATCGCCGCCTGCGATATGGTGCATAATATCCTTCTCAACCAGATAGCGAAAGATAAAGATATGGCGGAAAGACTTATAACTGCTTCAATGTAAAAACCAAAAACAGGAGGAAACAAAGATGGTAAAAGAAAAAGGCAACGGCACTACTATCATCGTCATGAGCGGCGATATGGATAAAGCCATCGCGGCTTTTAATATTGCGGTTGGGGCGGCCGCAGCCGATAAGGAAACCAATATGTTCTTCACCTTCTGGGGGATTAAAGCTATCCAGAAAGGCAATTTCACCGGTAAAAGCCTGTTTGGCCGGATGATTGGTTTATTGAATCGCGGCGGTATCAGTCGTATTGGTCCCTCCCGCTTTAACATGTTCGGACTGGGACGCTGGATGTTCAAGGTGATGATGAAGAATAAGAATATTCCATCTCTGGAAGAACTCCGTCAAACGGCGCTGGATTTGGGCGTCAAACTCTGGCCCTGCCAGATGAGCCTGGAAGTCATGGAAATTAAAGCCGATGACCTTATTGAAGGCGTTCAGGATTCCTGCGGCGTCGCTGCCATGTTGGAAATGTCCGACCGTTCGAAGCAAACACTCTTTATTTAGTCCAGGACTTTGAATAATACTTGGAGGAAGAAAATGGCAGAAGAAATAAAGGCTAACGTTACGTTGAATCTAGAGGGGTTGATGTGCCCTATGCCGGTTGTCCGTATAAGTAAAGCGATTAAGGATGTGGTTGTTGGAGAAGTTATCGAAGCAACTGCCACCGACCCCGGCGTTTTGATTGATATCCCCGCCTGGGCGCGAACTACCGGCAACGAAGTTATCAAGATAGAGCGTGAGGGTAAAATAGTTCATTTCTTCGTGCGGAGGCTTAAATAAATAATATGGATTTCACTAACCCCTCCTATTTGGTACTTATTGTTTCGTTGGTTGTGGGGCTGGGTGGGATATTGGTGAGGGTTGCCATGTTATTGGGTCATTCTGCCCCCAAAGACCCTTCCCCGCCCAGAGTTTCTCCATTTAAAAGTATCGTTTACGCTTACACCATCGGTATGCTGCCCTGGAAAAAGGAAAGCGCCAGGCTTCATAAGCTTGTTTACTTGAGAGGCGTGCTGCTGCATCTTGGTGTTTTTACCAGTATCGTTCTTCTATGGCTGAGCCTTTTTGTGGATGCTAAATCCCTTTATGGCAGCGTGGCATTCAGTCCGTTGCTTGGTTTAGGTTTTTTGGCGGGTTTGGCAGCTGTCATCGTCCGTATTGCGGATAAAAATCTACGCGCCTTGAATCGCCCAGACGACTTTATTTCACTCATACTGGTGACGTTAATAATACTCTCGGCATTTGGTTATGTTCTTAGTATAACCAGCCGGGAAGTTTTTTGGGGCGCGGCCAGCGCGGTATTGCTATATCTCCCGTGGAGCAAGATACCTCACGTTGCATACTTTTTCTTCGCCAAGAATGTATTTGGTATTTACTTTGGACGACGAGGCGTGATGCCAGCGCCAAAGAAGTCGATTTAAGGAGAATTGTTTAGTGACTCCCGAAACACAGATAAAAGTGCCTGAAGATTATAAGAAGAAACTGCCCCGAGACGTTGCTATCGCCTTAGAAACATGCGTACGCTGCGGCCTTTGTACTGAAAGCTGCCACTATTACAAGAGCAACCCCAAATCAGATTTTATACCGGCCTACCGCGCCGAGGTTTTTAGACGTATATTGCGCAAGAAAGATTATTCGGAAAAATCTCTGGGTGCGATGTCAGATATAGCATTTTCTAACTGTACACTATGCCGCCGTTGTGTGATGACCTGCCCATTGGGTGTTGACACAGGATTATTAATGCGTGAGGCACGGGGTTTGGCCGTGGCTTCTGGAACGGCGCCGGAAATTTTAGTCCAGCTTGCCGATACGGCTATCAGCCGCGGCGAGGATATCGAGATTTTCCGTGAAATGTTCCTGGAAAACATCAAAGCCCTGGAAGAAGAAGTCCGTCAGCTTACTGGCGACCCTCAGGCTGTAATACCGGTTGATAAAAAAGGAGCCGATATTTTATTTGTAGCGCTCTCCGGCGCTCATAGCATAATTCCCCCATCCATCCTCTTCCATTACGCTAAAGCCAACTGGACGTTGAGCTTTTTTGAGGCGTCCAACTACGGTGTATTGATTGGTGACAAAGACCGCGCAAAACGGATTGTCCAGCGTATCGTTGATGAAGCCAAGCGACTTGGTGTTAAGGAGATCGTCGTGGGCGAGTGCGGGCATGCCTATAACACCCTGCGCTGGGAAGCCCCGAAGTGGTTTGATGGCGGCTTTCCTTTCCGCGTCCGCAGCATCATTGAGGTGATGGCACACTTGATTCAGGAAGGCCGCTTGCCGCTGGATAAGAGCGCCAATCCGGAACCAGTGATCTACCACGACGCCTGCAACCTGACGAGGAATGGCGGTCTTCTGGAAGAACCGCGTATTGTATTGCGGGCTGCGGTTAAAGACTACCGCGAAATGTCTCCGAATAGGGATGATAGTTACTGTTGCGGGGGCGGGGGCGGTATCATCGCTGTTCCCGAGTGGGATAGTAAGCGTATGGAAGCAGGAAAACCCAAAGCGGAACAAATTAAAGCAACCGGCGCTAAAGTGGTCATCGTTGCCTGCGACAACTGCCGTATCCAAATAAATGACCTGAATGAACATTATAAACTTGGTATTAATATAGGCGGCATTACCGAAACGGTTGTGAAGGCGATTCTCAAAGCGGTTAAAGGTTCTTAAAATTGACGTACTAGGAACGATAAGGACCCGCAGCAACCTGCTTTAGGGTATGTTAACTCCAAACGATATTGCACAAATAACGTAAAAGCAAACGAAATCTATCCAGTCATCACCTCATGAAATGACTACGTAAGGTAATGTGAAAAAGCCCCAGCTTATTACGGCTGGGGCTTGTGTAAATCTAGTGGAGACGGGGTAGGGTCGAATTCTCTCTGAAACACGAAATATCGTTAATCGATTTACTAGTTTATTCTAAATTCCTATTTTTAACTCTTCGCCTCCTGTAAACGGCACCAAGCATATAAAGAATCATATACCTCGAATTGATTAGCCAGATTCTTCTCATCATCAGGGTATCGTAGACTATAACCAACAGCGATTGCTTCTAGACCGCGCGCTAGAGGTTCTTTATCGATGTCCGGTGCAACATCAGCAGAGTGAATAATCTTAGCCATCCGCAGCAATGCCGGATCTTTTAATTCATACTTAAAAATAATCGACTCGAAGGAACACTGTCCATTATGATGGTCCAATTCTGCCTTCCCCATACAATCGTAAGAAATAGCACCGGTTTGCTTAGTTACCGCCATTACCTGGCTCGCAGGTACAAATAGAAATTCTGCTTCATTATCGACAAACCTTTTAATAAGCCAGGGACAAGCGACTCTATCCACATGAACATGAGAGCGAGTAACCCATTTCATAATATTACCCTCCTATTATTGAATCCTTTACTCAAAAATATACAAGACTCTATCACTTGCCAAGTTCTTCTAACACCTTAACTACCCTCCAAGTCTCAGCGCTAACAGCCGTACCACCCATCACCACAGCTACAGAAACAGCCTCTAAAACCTCTTCTTTAGTGGCTCCGGCGGCGACTGCATCTTTGGTCTGCCCTTGAACACAGCGGGTGCAGTTGGCTATAAGACCACAAGCCAAGGCGATAAGTCTCTTGGTTTTTAGACTAAGTGCGCCATCTTTATATACTTGCTTTCTAAAGTTAGTGTAGGCAGACATTACCGGTAACGCTTCATCGAACTTATCCCGGTATTTGCCGGTCTCCTGATAATATTCAACTTGATTTTCCATTTGCACCTCCAATATGTAATAATGACGATATATCGGTAACAACAAGTATATTCTGGCGTTGAAATTCCTGTCAAGGACATGATTGTATGAAGGCAAAAATCTCTCCCTTTGTAATGCTTTGTATCATGGGAGGGCTGGCCATCTTTAGCTCAACGATGGCCAAAAATCCGGCGTTACCACTGTTTATTCGCTCAATAGGCGTACCCGAGTCTACATTGGGTTTTATCGCCGCGGCTTCGACTGTTGTAGGTATTGTGGTAAGTCTCCCAGCAGGCATCCTTTCCGATCTCATTGGGAGACGCCGTGTGATTCTCATAGCGGCTGTTATCTTCGCCACAGCGCCCTTTCTTTATCTTGTTATCAACGAACCTTGGCAACTGGTTATGGTACGTATCTACCATGGTTTTGCCACAGCGATTCTTGGGCCGGTTGCCGCTGCTGCTATCGCTGATACCTTTGAAAAAGGACGCGGCGAGCGTATGGCATGGTATTCCTCAGCCACGATGATTGGCCGCTTTTTAGCGCCTTTTATCGGGGGTTTACTCATCTTCGGTAACGACTTCCGCTGGGTCTATTTAGCAGACGGTGTCGCTGGGGTGCTGGCGCTCCTAGCCGCTATCAGGTTGCCTCTAGCTACCAATACATCTAAGTCAGCCTGGCAATCCTTTAAACAACAGCGTGGCAAATATGGACAAGAAATACTCTTTGTCTTCCGCCACCCAGGAATTCTAGCGACAAGCAGCATCGAAGCAGTACAATATTTTGCTTTTGGTAGTCTAGAGACTTTCCTGCCGGTCTATTTAAACGAGAAACTAGGTTATTCAGCCTGGGAAATAGGTGTGTTGTTCACAATCCAGATATTATCAGCTACTTTAATCAAACCGATAATGGGGCGTCTCTCCGACCGATATGGGCGTGTAATTATGATTTCCGCTGGGCTATTGTTAGGCGGCGCGACTACCGCCACCTTGATATTGTCTTCCAACTATTTTGTAATAGCCCTGCTGATAGCTATATTCGGGTTGGGGCTCGCAACGGTCACCGCTTCTACCTCGGCACTGGTAGCTGATTTGTCCCGCGCACAGGGACGAGGTACTGCCTTGGGTATACTCTCCAGTATCATGGATATAGGCCATTCAACAGGACCGATGGTAACCGGAATGCTTATTACTGCATACTCTTACCAAACGACCTTCGGAATAATAGGGGCTGGCTTAGTGGTTGTAAGTTTAATCTATTGGCTCTATATGCGGCGTATTCCTATTTAAAATTATAAATACAAAAAGCCCCAGCTTATTACGGCTGGGGCTTGTGTAAATCTGGTGGAGACGGGGGAGGGTCGAACTCTACTTAAAACAAGACTTAAAGCTGAAAATTTCTAAACCCTAATACAAGCAACTTCATGCCCTGTTTCAATAGTATGCAGAGGTGGTAAAACTTTAGAGCACTCAGGTATAGCCATAAAGCAGCGCGGATGGAAGGGACAACCGGATGGAGGATTAAGCGGACTGGGTACCTCACCCTTTAAAATGATTCGCTCTCTGGTTTCTTCGATAAACGGGTCAGCGATGGGAACTGCGGAAAGCAATGCCCTGGTATAAGGGTGGGAGGGTTTTTCGTAAAGCTCTCTGGATTTACAGATTTCAACGATGTGGCCCAGGTACATCACTGCCACGCGGTCGCTGATATGGCGCACCACGGAAAGGTCGTGGGCGATAAAGAGGTAGCTTAAATCTTTAGCGCTGTCCTGAAGTTCTTCCAGCAGGTTGATGATTTGCGCCTGGATGGAGACATCAAGGGCAGAAATAGGTTCGTCACAGATGATGAGTGAAGGGTTACAGGCAAGCGCGCGGGCGACGCCGATACGCTGCCGCTGGCCCCCGGAAAATTCATGCGGAAAGCGGTCAGCCATTGAGGGGTCGAGGCCGACGATACTGAAAAGCTCGTCAACTCTGTCCTTGTATTCACCCTTGGTCATAATCATGCGGTGGATTTTCAAAGGTTCGCCAACAATGCTGCCGGCGTTCTGGCGGGGGTCAAGCGAGGAATAGGGGTCCTGGAAGATTAGAGCGATATTTTTCCGATAACTTTGCATTTTATCTTCGGATAACGCGGTAATGTCATTGCCCTGGAAGATAATTTTACCGGCAGTCGCGCGGTAAAGACCGAGCACGCAGCGTCCGACAGTCGTCTTACCACAACCGCTTTCTCCAACCAGACCCAGAGTCTCATCTTTCATCAATTTGAAACTCACCCCGTCTATAGCCTTAACATCAGCCACCTTGCGGCGTAATAAACCCCGCATCACAGGAAAATACATTTTCAGGTCTGATACCTCTAGAATCACATCATTGTTTTTTTGATTCATTTCTTCTCCTTGGTATCAGCGTAGCACCTGATGAAGTGGTTATCGCCAACAGAAGTTAATTCCGGCCAGGGTTTTTTAGAACACTTCGCTATTTTCCAGGAACACCTGGGCAGGAAAGCGCAGGTAGGCGGCATGTTGATAAGATTGGGAGGCAACCCTTCAATTGGCACGAGTTTTTTGCCTTCTTCCTCATCAAGCCTGGGGATACATTTAAGGAGACCCATGGTATACGGATGACGGGGATTACGGAAGATGTCTTTGGTTGTGCCGGATTCAACGATACGGCCGGCATACATAATATAAATTCGCTGGGCATATCTGGCTACGACACCAAGATTGTGGGTAACGATAATCAGCGATGTCCGGAATCGCTGTACCATGTCCTTCATCATTTCTAAAAGCTGCGCCTGGGTAGTCACATCCAGGGCAGTGGTGGGTTCATCAGCGATTAGAATCTTTGGGTTGCAGGAGAGCCCCATGGCAATCATGACTCTCTGGCGCATGCCGCCGCTGAAATTATGAGGATAATCCTCAAGACGTCTTTCCGCGGCCGGAATACCAACCATGTTTAGTAATTCAATAGCCTTTTTTTGGGCTTCATCGTTGCTCATCTCTAGATGCAGTACCAGCATTTCTGTTAGTTGCTGTCCGATGGTTAGCACGGGATTAAGGGAAGTCATCGGTTCCTGGAAAATCATGGCGATTTTGGCGCCACGGACGGAGCGCATTTCCGGGCCATGTGGCTTGTATTTAAGAAGATCTTTACCTTCGAATATGACCTTGCCGCCGGCAATTTCGCCGGGGGCACTAATAAGCTGCATGACGGAAAGCTGGGAGACGGACTTGCCGCAGCCGCTTTCACCCACCAGCCCGATTATTTCCTGTTCATTAATATAGTAGGAAACGCCGTTAACGGCTTTGACCACACCGCTCTCGGTTTTGAATTGCGTCACCAAATCTTTAACTTGTAGTAGTTCTGCCATAATAACTTATTCTCAATATCATTTTACAATATTCCTCTAAGCCTCGGGTCCAGGGCGTCCCTCAAACCGTCACCCACCATGTTGAAGGCAAAGACGACCAGCATTATAGCTAAACCGGGAGCAAAAGAAAGAATGGGATTTGATAATAGGAAACGGTAGCCATCAAACACCATAGAACCCCAAGCCGCGCCCGGAGGCCTGATTCCTATGCCAAGAAAACTTAAGCCAGCTTCAGCTAGAATAACAGAACCGAGCTGTAGTGTTACCAACACAATCATCGGTGGTAAGGTATTAGGAAAAATATGCCTTAACATAATGCGCCATTTATCAGAACCCATCGCCCGTTCTGCCAAGATGTAATCGTTTTCCCGGACACTGAGTGTTAGACCGTGCATCACTCGGGCATATCCAGGGAGCGTAGCGATAGCCAGAGCGATAATGACGTTTTGGATACCGCTGCCGAGTACTGCAGATAGAAGAAGCGCTAGTAAAAGCATCGGGAATCCCATGAGGGCATCCATGGCTCTCATTATTATCATGTTGAGGATATTGCCAAAATAACCCGCGACTAAGCCCAGAACCATACCCGCGATGGCTGCGCTTACAGTAGTAGCAAACCCCACGATTAAGGCTGTTCTGGCACCATAAATTAATCGGCATAATGTATCTCTGCCTTGGATATCTGTTCCGAGGAGGTGCTGCCAGGAAGGTTGAGCCAGAGACTCGCTTAGAGTTCCAATATACGGGTCATAGGGAGTCAGCCATGGAGCAAAGATAGCGGAAATAACTAGTACAGTTAATATCACAAGCCCGAATATCACAAGCTTACGCTGAAAGAATACCCGGCTAAAGCGACGCCACTCGTTTACACGCGGCGGTGCTTCCAAAAATTCTTGTATATTCGCGGTCTTTTTGGTCATTATCCAGATTCTCCTAGCTATAACGTATCCTAGGATCAAGCCAGCCGTAAGATATATCAACAATCAGGTTGCACAATATGATTAACGCTGCAATCAGCATAGTACCTGATTGAACCACGACATAGTCTTGAGCAAAGACACTGGTCACCAAAAGCCTGCCGATGCCGGGAATGGCAAATACGGTTTCAACGAGAACAGCACCACCAAAAACCATGCCTAGACCAATACCCATCAAAGTAATCACCGGAATAAGACTGTTTTTCAGGGCATGCTTCATTATTATGGTGCGCTCGCGCAATCCTTTAGACCACGCTGTGCGGATATAGTCTTGTCGGATAACTTCCAGCATAGCTGAACGCATCTGCCGAGCGGTATATGCCATACCGGTAATGGCGAGACAGGTAACCGGCATAATAATTTCTCTTGTGTTCTGCCAGAAGTCTGTAAAAGGTGAAGTGTAGCCGTAAATGGGTAACCAATGGAGCTTTAGACCAAACAAATATATCATTAGTGCCCCCAGCCAGAAAACCGGGATGGTAATACCGATATTTGCCAGGGTCGTCGACACAGAGTCTATCCAGGTGCCTCGCCTGATACCTGCAAGAAGCCCTAATAAGATGCCAAATACATTAGAAATAATGAATGCCAAAATCCCCAGGTGCAATGTAATGGGGAAACGCTGTCCCAGGAGTGTACCTACATCCTCATGATAATATATTGATGTTCCCAGGTTTCCTCTAAAAATACCGCCAAACCAATCGAAATACTGAATTATTACGGGTTTATCCAGCCCATATTCATGCCTTAGGCTTTCCAGCTGCGTTTCTGACATCGTGCCTGATGAAGCTTGCGCACCGATGAAAATAGTCAAAGGATCGCCGGGTAATAAACGCATTGCAAAAAAGACGATTACCGTCATAATGACGAGTATAATGATACCTTGAAGTAATCTTCTAATGATATATGCTGTCATATTAAACTCAAATCATTCTGCAAGATTTAACCGGTTAAAATACGCCCTTCTTATATCACAGGCTAATCCGTCTGCTATCATAGGAAGACATCTTATATAGATATTCCCTGTTCCAGTTGCCAAACTGGGTGGCCCACCCTCATAATGGTGATTTGAAGATGAGCCACCCAGCTTGTTATTTTGGATTATTTAGTGGGTTTCCATCCAAACTTCTTCAGTCTGCCAGCGGACAAAGCCTGTAGTATATTGCGTACTATGTACCCATGTTTGTTGTATGACATACGCCACGCTGCCATAAACCGGTATTATTAAAGCGTTATCGGTCATATAAGCCATCGCAGTATTGGCCCATGCAATCTGGTCTTGAACGTCTACTGCTGCCATTGCCTGTTGATCTATATTCAGCTGTTCAGCCGTGCGGCCCAGGAAGGAAATCCAGGTGAACGGGTCATTGCTGAACCAGCGGATGTAGGTCTGGAGGTAGTTGGTGTCCATACCTCCGGCAAAGTACCACAGCATATCTATATCTGCTGCGGGTGCATTGTCTTTGCCGTAAGCCGTGCCAAAGTATCTGCCGGCGTCGGCAACGTCAATCGTTACGTCAAAACCTACAGCATCAAGATTTTGCTTGACCATGGTGCAGGCATCAATTGGGTCAGGACCAAAGGCATTAGTGGTGAATAGTGTGACTCTGCAGGGATTGGAGGCATTATAACCTTCGGCCTCCATAAGGGCGATGGCTTGAACCGGGTCATAAGAACGGCCCCTATTCGAGTCGTAACCCCATTCTCCCGACGGAGGCAGTGACTTCAAACTCACAAACAACCCGTGGCCTATCGCCTGGGCGATGCCATCTTTATCGATAGCATATTCTACCGCTTCGCGGATGTTTTTGTTGCTCATTAAACTATCGGGATTAGCGGTATTGGGCCAGATTCCCCAGGGCAACATTGGCCAGTCACTCTGTTTGTTATAACCCTGGGTTATCAACTCCTGGGCATCCTTTGCTGGAGCACCCCATACATCTGCTTCACCTGCTTCGAAGGCTGCCCGGGCAGTTACGGAATCGGGGATAATTGCAACGTGAATCCCGTCAAGGTAGGGCCTACCTTCACGCCAGTAATTGGGGTTCTTAACCCATGTTAGGCTGACGTCCCGTTGGAAATCGTCCAAGATGAAAGGACCAGTACCGACTACATGAGTTCGGGCCCACTCTTTACCGACCTCAAGGTCTCCACCTGAAGCCGCATCCCAGGCGGCTTTGGAGTACATGGCTGTCCACCAGCCCCAGGTGGGCATCATCTGGTTATTATACGAAGTCATATCGATGATTAGTGTATATTTGTCGGGAGACCTGAATCCACCAAAGTAATCCATATATGGCATGGAACCGGCATCGATTACCTGCTGAATGTTCCATTGTGCCACCTCGGCTGTCAGTTCCGAACCATCAGAGAAATAGACGCCCTCCCTTATGTTGAAGGTTATCGTCAAGTTCACAGGGTCTACGTCTACACTCTCAGCTAAAACTGGTTCGACACCAGTAGAAAAGCCTCCCCTGTCAGTGTTTGTGTCTACCAGTGCTTCAGCTGCCGGGAAAATGAAGGAGCGGTCACCAGGACCCATTAAGGCTGTATAGCTTAATATCTGTGGCCCGGATGAAGAGATAATTCTCAAAGTGCCGCCATATTCCGGCAGGTCTGTGGGGGTTGTCGTCGTTGACGTCGTTGTTGTGGTTGACGTTGCTGACGTTTGTGTTACTGTTTCTGATCCTTGGCAACCAGTAAACAATATACTAATAATGATGACTAATGCTAAGGAAATGAACATAAATTTTTTCATTTCTGGTTTAGCCTCCTTTTTGGGGTATTCCCGATTGAACTCTGGTAATATCTCTCACATATTGTGTCTCCTTTCCGCAATAATTTATGACCATATCTTTCAGTGGCTTTAATGTTCTATGATTTTTTAAGAGTACTTAAATATAGAATATTATTCCTGCGTACCAATTTTCGTTATTGAAATATAGCACCATGTTACTTAATTGTCAAATTTTGGTAAATTTGTATTAATTCATACGCAATTCGAGAAAAATGTTACCCCATTCCGTATGAATATTGCGGAAGTTCTAAATATTACAATTACCACTTTCTTGCCTTTTTTTTCTTTTTTGCTTTGGCGGGTTTTATTACTCTATAAATAATCAGACCCAGGTAAAGAGCCAGAGTGATTATCCAGGGAAGTATCAAGGAAAAATCGTACTTTGGTTTCCATTCGTAAATAACAAGACTATATTGAGGTTCCTGCATTAGGACAAGATACTGGTCATTTGAAAGTACCGCCGATAGGGCTTTTGGTTCGCCGGCAGTTAGCTCTGATTGGTTCCATTGGACGTCATAGGTTATTTTAATAAAGGTAGTATTAACAATAATGTGATAGCCCTGGTCTGGTTTTGCGGTTGCCGTAGGTACGAATGTGACATCCAGCGAGTAGATAGTATTTTCGTTAGCATCGCTGCCGACGTGGATGATGAATTTGGTAATCTGCGCGGTGTCTTGAGATGGGTCGGTGATAGGTAAATCGGACGGTGCTAATTGGAAGCAAAAAATTGGAATACATATAATAAATCCAAAAACAGTCAAAGCTAATAATATCCATTTAACGTACTTTTCCATGATGAGCAATCTCACTCTCTCAATATTTTGTGGTTTTATAATATTATGATATTAAGAGATAATCTGCAATAAGCGATAAAATAAAAGACTCCACCATTAAGATGGAGTCTTAAAATTTCGGTTTGGTGGAGACGGGGGAGGGTCGAACTCCCCGTCCAAAAGAAGCTGTCCGGGACTTACTACAAGCTTAGTCGGCTCTTTAATCTCACCGGGCTTACCTCAACCGACCGAGTTGAGCCCAGCCAGCCAGTAAATCTTTCACCACTGCTACCGGCATTACAGCGATGGCACCCCTACTTTTCGGCACCCAATCCTAACCCGTCGGGGTGAGGTTAGGTTGGATGGCAACTTAGTTTATTAAGCTGCAACCATTTCTGGTTCTGCATTTATGTTTTGCCACCAGTTTAAAGAGGGAGCGGCACCTCCGCCTGCAGTCCTGTAACGCACTTCCCCTGTCGAAACCACGCGTCCCCAAATTGTTAAGGTTCTATATATATTCTAACGGTTTTTTGTCGTTCTGGCTAGCTCTCTTTCCGCCTCGCGGCGGGAGATAACCTCACGCTTGTCATAGAGCTTTTTACCTTTGGCAAGGGCGATTTCCACCTTGGCGATGCCGCCCTTGAGGTACATCTTCGTCGCTACCAGTGTAAGGCCTTTTTCCGCCACCTTGCCGGCGAGGTTCCTTATCTCCTTTTTGTGGAGGAGGAGCTTGCGGGGGCGGAGGGGCTCGTGGCTCATGTAGCTGGAGGCTTCGTAGCGGGCGATGTGGGCGTTATGGAGCCACATCTCACCCCTCTCCGGGCGGACATAGGCGTCCCCTAAAGAGACATGCCCGGCGCGCACGGACTTAATCTCCGACCCGGTGAGGGCAATGCCAGCCTCGAACTTCTCACCGATGAAGTAGTTGTGAAAGGCTTTTTTGTTGGTAGAGACGGTTTTGGTGTTCATCCTAATAAGATTCTATCATAACGGGTTAAGGGATTCGTTATAAAATAAATTTTTATTTTAGCTTCAATTGTGCCGATTGGTTTTTAGTTTTATGTTAAACGCCGTACTGGTTCAATGATGGCAAGTAATAGTATATAAGGAAAGTGGGGAAATGGGAAGGGGGAGATGTCCCTCCTACGCCAAGGCTACGGAGGGCAAGCTGGGTTGTATGAGTAATTGGTGTTTAGTTGGGGGGCGGGGTGGTGTATAATAACAACAACATGAATAAGGAAGAAGCAAAGCAAAAAGTTGCGGAGCTAGTAAAAAAGTATGAAGCTCTAAGTCCGGCGGAAATTAAGGGCTATAACGAAGCAGCAACCAAGGCAAGCTTTATTGAGCCATTATTCCGCGCACTTGGTTGGGATACAGAAGACAATAATGAAGTTGCGCCAGAACATAATGCTTCAAATGGAAGGGTAGATTACTCATTTAAAATTAACGGTGTTTCACAGTTCTTTGTAGAAGCTAAGCCCCTAAAAGCCGACTTAACCAACGAAACGTATATAAAACAAGCCGTAACATACGCTTTGAACAAAGGTGTGGCATGGGCGGTTCTAACAGATTTCCGAGAACTACGAATATTTCATGCGCAAAACGGAAATAACTGGTTAAATCTTGATTACACTAAATACAATAAAGAATTCGATAAATTATTGTTACTTTCTAAAGAAGCAATTGCAACTGGGCTTACATATAACGAAGCATCTACCTGGGGTGCAATGCCCGTACATATACCAATTGAGAAACGCCTGTTCAAGCAACTACGCGAATGGCGTGAAGCATTATTTAAAGAACTACATCTATACAACGAGAAGCTTTCTTTCAGGCAAATTGACGACATTATACAAAAACTTTTCAATCGTCTTATATTCATACGCACTAGTGAAGATAGAGGCATAGAAGAAAAGCACCTGAGATCCATGATAAGTCAATGGAAGGCAAAGAAACACAAAGGAGAAATGATAGACGAACTACGTAAACTGTTTAAAGAATTCGATGGATATTATGATAGTGAACTTTTCGCACCTCATCCAATTGATAATAACGATATATTCATCCAAAGCGATACTTTAGAGAACATAATCACAGGTCTTTATGATATTACAGGAGGGTTTGCTAGTTATGATTTCTCGGTAATAAAACCCGATGTGTTAGGAGCGGTCTATGAACAATACCTTGGATATGTGGCGGAGATAGAAAAACAGAGAGCTAAAGAAGCTCAAGCAAAAATGGACTTGGGAATACAAACGGAAAGTGTCAATCTCATAGAAAAAAAACAAAGGCGTAAAGAACAGGGAATATATTATACACCGGAATTTATCACAGACTATATAGTAAGAGAGACGGTAGGGCAATTTCTATCAGTACACTCATCTAAAGAAATAAGGAACATCAAAATACTAGACCCAGCCTGCGGCTCTGGTTCATTTTTAATAAGGGCATTTGATGAACTATTAAAGTATTACGCCAATCAAAAGATAAGTAAATCAGAAAAAGATATAGACGCCGCCGACCGCTTATCAATATTACAGAACAACATATACGGCGTTGATCTTGATATCCAAGCTATAGAAATTACACGTTTGAACCTGCTGTTAAGGAGCCTAGCAAAGAGAGAAACACTACCAGGACTTAAAGACACTATTAAACAAGGTAACTCATTAATTTCCGGTACAGAAGAGGAATTGAAAAAGTATTTTGGTGAAACCTGGAAAGAAAAAAGAGCTTTTGATTGGAAGGAAGAGTTTAAGGAAATAGTGAACAATGGTGGGTTTGATATAGTTATTGGAAACCCACCTTACATTCAACTTTCGATGGATGAAAAAATACAACAAGGACTGAAGTCTTATCTACTTGATAAATATAAGTCTTCGATGGGTCGATTAAATACTTTTGGATTTTTTACCAAACGAGGAATTAATTTATTAAAAGACAGCGGATACTTAGGTTTCATTGTTCCTAATACTATTTTGACTCAAGATTACTATGAAGAATTAAGAAAAAATATCGTAGAGAGTTGCGCAATTAAAGACATCGTATGCTTTGATGAATTACCATTTAAAGATGCAATAGTTGAGAATGTGGTGCTTATTCTTCAAAAGAACAAATCCGAAGAAATTAGAAATAGAAATAAAGTGGCGGTTTATAAGGTAAATGAGGAACTATCCTTTAAACATAGTAAATCTATAGCCCAAACATTGTTTAACCAATCTAATAAATTTAGTTTTAATGTACATATAGACGATAGGCTTCCTTTTTTAAAGAAAAAACTAGAAACCAAGTCTTGTCCGCTATCAAAATTTGTCAATATAAACCAAGCCATTGCCCTTAAACACGAAAGGGAAAAATGGGTATCAAAAACAAAAATTGATGATAGCTACAAACCTTTGTTGGTAGGCGGAAGAAACATAAATCGTTATTCGATAATATGGGATAAGCAATATTTACACTACGTAAAAGCAGGAATACACAGCGGAGGCGAGGAGGCAAAATTTCTAGCGAAGGAAAAAATCTTCTTCCGAAGGGTGTCAACACGTCTAATTGGAGCACTAGATTCAAATCAATTTTATGGTCTACACACTTTGGTTGTAATGACACTAAAAGAGGAGACTCCGTTTGATATCAGGTTTTTTCTAGCTATATTTAATTCTAAGTTAATAAATTTTTACTATCGGGCGGTTTTTGCCTCTACCAAAAAGGTTTTTTCTGAAATTGGCGCAAGACATGTTGGGAAATTGCCAGTCAAAGAAATTAATCTTTCTATCTCCAAAGAAAAGAATATACACGATACCCTAGTAGCTTTTGTGGAGAGAACGATAGAGCTAAATAAACGATTAGTACCAATTCGTAATACGGCTTGCAATGAACGAGAAGAACTTTTACAGCAGATAGGACAAACTGACAAACAGATAGATAACCTCGTTTATGACCTTTATGGACTCACGGAGGAGGAGAGGAAAATAGTGGAGGGGACGGATTCTTCGTTGCACTCAGGATGACAGGGGGACGGATTCTTCGCTCCGCTCAGAATGACAGAATAATTATTCCACCGTGACGCTTTTGGCGAGGTTGCGGGGGAAGTCAATGGGGCAGCCGCGCTCCTTGGCGGTGAAGTAGGCTAAAAGCTGCAGCGCCACCGAGTTTACTATCGGGGAGAGGAAGGGGTCAACGCCGGGAATCTTAAAGACGTAGTCGGCAAGGTCGCCGGTAGAATCGTCGTCCTCCCCGACAAAAGCGAAAACGGGCGAGCGGCGCGCTTTAATCTCCTTAATACTGGTAACGATAGCCTCGTAGGTAGCGTCGCGGGTCACCACAGCCACCACCGGGGTTTTTTCACCGAGTAAAGAGAAGGGACCGTGCTTAAGCTCGCCGGCGGCATAGCCCTCGGCGTGGATGTAGGAAATCTCCTTAATCTTTAAAGCGCCCTCTAAAGCGACCGGGTAGTTGACGCCCTTGCCGATGTAAAAGACATTATCGAACTTAGCCAGCTTCTTGGCAAAGGCGGCAATCTTATCCTCGTTATCCAGAACCTGCTGCACCTTGACCGGCAACTGACGGATATCCCGGACCAGCTTATCCAGCCGCGCGGTGTCCACCCGCGCATAAGGCAGCGCCAGCCAGTAGAGCGAAATAAGCTCGGCGGTGAAGGTCTTGCTGGCGGCCACGCTGATTTCGGGCCCGGCGCGCATATAAATCACCCTATCGGCCACGCGGGTAACGGTGCTGCCGATAACATTGGTAATGGCGATAACGCGGCAGCCTTTAGCCTTGAGGCGTTGAATAGCCTTTAAAGCGTCGCGGGTTTCACCGCTCTGGGTAATGACGATAGCCTGGGTGCCAGGAGACGCCTGGCCAGAGTAGTTAAACTCGTCAGCCATCTCAACGCGGACGGGTATATCCAGCAATTCTTCAATAACATACTTGCCGACTAAACCGGCATGGTACGAGGTGCCGCAGCCAATGATAATCATGTTTTCTAAAGTGCTGCCCTCGACACCGGCAAGCTCGACGACCGGTTTGGAATTAGAAAGGAAATCGGTCAGAGTATCACGGATGACCTTGGGCTGCTCGTGAATCTCCTTGAGCATAAAGTGCTCGTAGCCGCCCTTCTGGGCGTCCTCGATGTTCCAGGATATCTTCTGTTCTTCCCGCTCGATGGGAACGCCGTCATGAGTTATTTTAACGTCGGAGGCGGTAACGACGGCGATGTCGCCATCCTCAAGATAGATAACACGGCTGGTATAATCCAAAAGCGCCGGGACGTCCGAGGCAAGGAAATTCTCACGGTCGCCGACGCCGATAATCAGGGGGCTTTCCTGCCGGGCGGCGATTAACTTATGCTCGCCGGCCATCATGGCAATCATGGTATAGGCGCCGTCAATGTCCTTAACGGCACGCGTCACGGCTTTTTCAAAATCGCCGTCATAATATTTTTCAATCAGGTGGGGAATAACCTCGGTATCGGTTTCGGAGACGATGTTATGCCCCTCGGCAGCCAGCATCTCACGCAGCTGCAGGAAGTTATTAATAGTGCCGTTATGGACGACGGCAATTTTGCCTTTACAATCGGTGTGGGGGTGGGCATTGATTTTGGAGGGCTCGCCGTGGGTTGCCCAGCGCGTATGCCCGATGCCCGCCTTACCATCGTGGGGTTTTAAAGATTCCGTCAGCGCCTTAACGCGGACGAGGTCCTTAAAAACCTCGATATCATTATTAGCAATAGCGATGCCGCAGGAATCATAACCGCGGTATTCCAGCTTGCCCAAGGAGTTGAGTAAAATGGGCTGGGCTTTTTTATCTCCGATATAACCTACAATGCCGCACATGTTACTTTATTATCAATCTTCCTTTAAAGATGAGAGAGGGTTGGGAAAAGGTGTAAAATCCCCCTCACCTTTATCCTCTCCCGCCAGGGGAGAGGAAACAGATTGTTTATACAGTCTCCTTTGCTATCTTTAAATAACCATCGAACGGTCGGGCAGCGGGGTGTTAATGAGTTTCATATGCTGCACCTGACAGTAATTGCCGACAATAACGCCGGGCTGGGCAGTAACGCTGCTCTCGATTTTACAGTCTTCGCCCATGATGACGCCGACGTTGACCAACCGGCTTTCATCGTTAATCCTGACATTGGAGGGGCCGCTGAAAGCGGTAAACCGCCCCTGAATCAGGCAACCCTTATCAATTGCCGAGTCGCTGATAAAGCAGCCCGGTCCAATATTTACATCGTCGCCGATGACGCTGTTCTTGACCTGGGTGAAGGAAGCCATAACCACATTATCGCCGATGCTGGTGGAAGGCATGACGCAGACCATCGGGCCGATATCACAGCCCTTGCCGATAACCACCGGGCCGTAAATGCAGGAGCCGGCGCGGACAACCGTGCCCTCCCCGACTACCACCTTACCCTTAACGATAACGCCGTCCTCGATAGTGCCGCCAAGCCCGGTATCAATGTTCTGGAGGATGGCGCTGTTGAGGCTGATAACGTCCCAGGGATAGACAACGTCAAGCCAGGTGCCGGCGGTTTCCACAGCTTTGATGGAGTGGCCGTCCTGAAGCATATTGTTCAAAACGTCGGGGATATCCAGCACGTTTTCCATGTGGTCGAAGACCTCTTTAGTGAAGGCGTAGATGCCGGTGTTGACCAGATTGCTGCCGGCCTCCTTGGGTTTTTCTATAATGCTTGAGACCTTGCCACGCTGGGTACTCACCACGCCGTAACGCAGGGGGTCTTCAACGCGTTTGGCGAGGACGGCGGTCGGTTTAACCTCGGTAAACTCGGCGATGGTGGAAGCCTCTATAAGATTATCGCCGGGGAGGACGAGAAATTCGTTTTCCACGATATCCTTAGCCTGTATCAAAGCGTGGGCAGTGCCCAGCTGCTGCTTTTGGGTTACATAGGTGATGTTGACGCCAAATTTTTCGCCGGAGCTAAAGTAATCGTAGACCTGCTCCTTGCGGTAGCCCACGACCAGCACGATATTGCGGATACCGACTTTAGCCAACGATTCGATAATGAACTGGAGAATGGGTTTATCAGCGATGGATATCATCGCCTTGGGACGGGTAACCGTAAACGGTTTTAGTCGCTGCCCTTCACCTGCCGCTAATATTATCGCCTGTTTCATATTCCACCCCTAAAATAGCTTTGTATTGGGCAATATATTGCCCCGCACCACCACACCCGGGCCGATTAAGGTATTGTTGCCTATAACAGTGCCGACGTTGATGCAGGAGTTGATGCCGGTTTTGACGTTATCGCCGATGATGGCGCCCAGCTTACGCCGCCGGGTGTCAACGCCGCTGACGAAGATGTTATTCTCGTCGAGCCTAAGGTTGGCGATTTTGGTGCCGGCGCCGAGGTTGCAGCCCTCGCCGATAACACTATCGCCGACGTAGTTAAAATGGGGGACGTTGCTTTCATTCATAATAATGGAGTTCTTGATTTCCACCGAGGCGCCGATATGGCAGTGATTGCCGATGGTGGTGGCGGGGCGGATAAAGCAACTGGGTCCGACGTGGCAATCCTCACCAATGATGACGGGACCTTCAATATAAGAACCCGATTTAACGACGGTGTTCTTGCCGATTTGCACCGCGCCTTTAATCACCACATTCTCCTCTACCGTGCCGAGGACGCCGGGCTTTAAGGACTGCATCATAGCCTCGTTGGCGCGGAGCAGGTCCCAGGGGTAGCTGAAGTCCTGCCAGGATTTAAGCTGGTAATAGTAGAGACCGGCTTTTTGCTGCATGAGGATTTTCAACGAATCGGTAATTTCATATTCGCCGCGGGGGGACTTTTCCGTCTTTTCTATAGCGTCGAAGATATCCGGTGTAAAGAGGTACAGGCCGGCGTTAGCCATGAGAGAGGGGGGACGCTTGGTTTTTTCATAGACGCCAATGACTTTATTCTTGGAAAGCTCGACGATGCCCAGCCCGGCGGGGTCTTTAACTTCAAAGACGCACATGGTGTTGTGTGTGGACTTAATCAATTGTTTAATGTCAGCGCGGCTGATAATAACGTCGCCGTTGATGACTAAAAATTTGCTGTCAACAACGTTGGAGACCATGCGGATAGCGTCGGCGGTGCCGAGCTGTTTGCGCTGCTCGGAATAGGCAATCTTAACGCCCCATTTTTTACCGTCGTCAAAGTAGCTGCGAACCTGCTTATCGCAGTAGCCGACGACAAAAACAAAATCGGTGACGCCCGCCGCCTTAACCTCGGCGAGGAGGTGCTCCAGGATGGGCTTGCCAACGATGGGCAGCATCACCTTGGGGCGGGTGGCGGTGAGAGGGCGCATCCGCTGGCCTTCGCCGGCGGCCAATATTACAGCTTTCAATTCGATTTAACTCCAGCTTCTTTTATTTCATTTAGCAGATTTAAACAATTATCATAAAGCTCCTGGGCGCGGGGCTTGGTTTTAGCTTCGGCAGTGATGCGGATTTTAGGCTCGGTGCCGGAAGGACGCACCAGCAGCCAGCCATCGATAAAATTCATCTTGATGCCGTCTTCATCATTGACCGAAAGCGGCTCAAGGGTTTGCAGTTTATTTTTCAGTTCCGACATATCAATTCGTTGGCTATCAACGTTGCCGCGGATAAGGGGATAAACGGGAACAGCGTCAACGAGGCCGGAGAGCTTTTGATCCGCCGCCAAAGTGGCGATAACCGCCGCGGCGTAAATACCGTCCGGGCAAAACGAAATATCGGGGAAAATCCAGGCGCCGGAGGTCTCGCCGCCAAAGTCGCCGCCCTTGCGCAGCTCTTCAGAGACAAAGCTATCACCGATTTTGGTGCGCCGGACATTCAAACCCATTTCATCAATATACATCGAGGCGTCCAGCGTGGTGACCATATCTTTAGCCATGACCGCCTGCGCTAAAATAGCCAGCATAACGTCGCCGGTGATGAACCTGCCCTTATCATCAACTGCCATCATGCGGTCGGCATCGCCGTCATGGGCAATGCCAACGGCGGCTTCTTCATCTTTAACCGTTTTTATCAGCTCAACAAGGTTGGAGGCAACCGGCTCGATACCGCGGGGGAAGAAACCGCTGGGCGCGCAATTTAGCTGGATGACATTACAGCCGAGTTTTTTGAGGAGGAGCGGTGAAATTTCCGACCCGGCGCCGCACCCGGCGTCCACGACGACTTTGGTCCGAAGATAATCGGGGAAGTGGGCGGCAATAGCTTCAATGTGTTTCTCAATAGCGCCGGCATAAGGCTCGTCAACCAGTAGCTTCTGCCAATCAGCAGTAACGCCGCCGCCGGACAGAATCTGGTTTTCCAGCTTTTCCTGCTGGTCGAGGGTGAAGGATGAGCCGTCCGGGTTAAAGAGCTTAATGCCGTTATATTCGGGGGGATTATGGGAGGCAGTAATCTCAATACCAGCGGCAAATTCGCGGGTAACATAGGCGAGGGTGGGGGTGGAGATTATTCCAGCATCGCGGCAGACAGCGCCGGATGCCAATAGACCGCTGATAACGGCGTGCTTCATAGCTACTCCGGAGGTGCGTGTATCGCGGCCAACGACCACATTGCGGTAAGTTGAGCCGACCGCCAGCCCCACCTTAAAAGCTATATCCAGCAGGTCTTTATTAAATATAGTACGTATTCCAGACGAGCCAAATAGATGCATGTTACATTAATTCTACTACGACCATAACAAATGTCAACCAAGTTAACCCTGATACAAGTCAGGGGTAAGCGGCCTGACGAAAAACGGCGCAACGAGCCGGAATATGTTGTTTTTACTTAAATATTTTTGCCGTTAATACTTATCATTAATAGAGTTTCAACGTATTGTGGGGGTTGACAACGGGGAATATAATTAGAGAAAACGAGGGAAGATATGGTAGAGCCAGACGATCACTCCAATGATACCCTAATGAGCACCTACGACGAGCTGCTGCCGGCAGAAATGGCCTCGAAGTCGCAGGACATCGGCATCAAGAAAGCCAACATGGACTTCTTGACCACTTTCGCGCTGGCGGTACTGGCCGGAGCCTTCATCGCTTTGGGGTGCATCTTTTTTTCGGTATCAATGACGGGGGCGTCAGCTTTACCCTGGGGCGTCAGCCGGGTAATCGGCGGTTTTACGTTCAGTCTCGGCCTGATATTAGTAATCGTGGGCGGGGCGGAGCTGTTCACGGGCAACAACCTGATTATCATGGCGTGGGCAAGCCGCAAGCTTTCAACCTGGCGTGTAATGCGCAACTGGGGAATCGTTTACATTGGGAATCTTTGCGGGGCGGTGGCAACGGCTCTGTTTGTTTTCTGGGGACAACACTACACGATGGACGGCGGGGCAATGGGGGCAACTTCACTGAACATAGCCATGACCAAGGTTAATTTGAACTTCGGGCAGGCGATAATACTGGGCATCCTTTGTAACGCGATGGTGTGCATGGCGGTCTGGCTGACCTACAGCGCGCGCACGGTCATCGGCAGGATTTTAGCTATAATCTTCCCCGTCGCCGGATTCGTGGCGGCGGGGTTCGAGCACTGCGTGGCGAACATGTACTTTGTGCCTTACGCCATCCTGGTTAAATTCGGCGCACCGGAAAGCTTCTGGCAGAGCATCGGGACGACCGCCGGCAGCTACGACCACATAACGTGGGGCTCGTTTTTTGTGAATAACCTGATACCGGTAACCATCGGCAATATGATAGGCGGCGTGTTCTTCGTCGCGCTGGTTTACTGGGTGATATACCTGCGCAAAGCGCAGTTGAAAAACCGCTAGCACTTATCGGCTTTTACGTCCAGGTACTGACTCACCAATTCCATGGCGCAATACTTGCCGCACATGCTGCATGCCGCGCCTTCGGTGCCACGCTCTTTGCGGACCCGCTGGAACTTTTCCGGGTCGAGGGCGAGTTTTGCCTGCGCATCCCAGTCCAGCTTTTTACGCGCCATAGACATCTGCCTGTCCCGCTCCATAGCGCCGGGGACGCCCTTGGCGATATCGGCGGCGTGGGCGGCGATGCGGGTAACGATAACGCCCTCGCGGACATCGGCAACATCGGGGATACCAAGATGCTCGGAGGGGGTAACGTAACAGAGGAAGTCTGCGCCATGCATCCCGGCAATAGCCCCACCGATAGCGCCGGTGATATGGTCATAGCCCGCCGCGATGTCGGTGACCAGGGGGCCGAGGACGTAAAACGGCGCGCCCTTGCAGATATACTTCTGGAGTTTAATATTGGTTTCAATCTGGTTGATGGGAACGTGGCCGGGGCCTTCCACCATGACCTGCACACCGGCGGCCCAGGCACGCTCCACCAACTCACCCAAAGTTAAAAGCTCCTCAATCTGGGTGCGGTCGGTGGCGTCGGCTAAAGAGCCGGGGCGCATACCGTCGCCCAGAGATAAAGTAACGTCGTATTCACGGGCGATTTCCAGCAGGCGGTCATACTGCTCGTAGAGGGGATTTTCTTTATCGTTGTGGAGCATCCACCCCAGCGTGAAAGCGCCGCCACGGGAAACAACGTCGGTCACCCTGCCCTGCTGCTTGAGCC
>JAQTMM010000015.1 GCA_028714335.1 Dehalococcoidales bacterium | reverse complement strand
CGTGATGACTTCTGTCTTTTTAGCTTTGTCCAACTTGTACCTCTTCAGACTTTATGTTGATTATTATTTACGAGTGAATTATAACATAATATTGGAGTGAAGTAAATTTGTTTATGGCAAATACTTCACTCGTTTCCCCTTAAAATAAGCAACGTATTTATTTGCCCCTCCCCCATTCCTCATCTATAATTAAACTAGAGTATTGCATTATGCATGAAGCGAGTATTACGGAGAGCATGTTAGCGCTGGCGGTCGAGAAAGCTAAAGAAGCCAAAGCCAGGAAAATAGCCGGCATCAACCTGGTAGTGGGCGAGCTTTCCGGGGTAGTGCCGGACTGCGTGCAGTTTTACTTCGACGTTATCAGCAAAAACACTCTGGCGGAAGGAGCCAAGCTGAATTTTGAGACTAAACCGATACAGATACGCTGCCGCCGATGCAACATCGTCTTTGCGCCGTCCGACCACAAGTGGGTGTGTCCAGAGTGCAACGAAACCAGCGTCGAGATAACCTCCGGGCAGGAATGTTATATGGAAAGTTTAGAGGTGGAGTAAATGAACATTAAAGTCATTCAGGTAGGCGAAAAAATCCTCGGCAAGAACGAGGATAAAGCCGCCGAAAATAAAAAGCGGTTGGACGCCCAAAAAATCCTGACTATTAATATCATGTCGTCCCCGGGGGCAGGCAAGACCAGCCTGATTATGGCCACCATCAAACAGCTGAGTAAAAAGTACAAAATCGCCGTGATTGAAGGCGATGTAGCCTCCAGCGTGGACGCGGAAAAGGTCAGCGCAGTGGGGATACCGGTGGTGCAAATCAACACCGGCGGCGGCTGCCACCTGGACGCCTTTATGGTGGAGGACGGACTGAACAACCTCCCTTTGCCAAACATCGACCTGCTTTTCATTGAAAATGTCGGCAACCTCATCTGCCCCAACGCCTACCTGTTGGGCGAAGAGGTCCGACTGATGATTTCCAGTACGCCGGAAGGCGACGATAAGCCTTACAAGTACCCCGCCATGTTTGCCGATAGCGACGTGGTGATTTTGAACAAAACCGACCTCCAGCCCCACCTCGATTTTAATGAAAAAGCCTTCCGTAAAGTGGTGGACGGGCTGAACCCGGACGTCATCCTCTTCCCCGTTTCCTGCAAGACCGGGGCGGGTATGCAGGAATGGTTCGACTGGCTGGAAGGCAAGATAAAAGAGAAGAAAAACAAGTAATTCTTTATGGTTAAAACAAGCACATTAAGTCTTTCCCGCGTTAGCGTGCGCGGTGTTGTGCAAGGGGTGGGCTTCCGTCCTTTCGTTTACCAGCTTGCCTCCCGGCATAACCTGCGGGGGTGGGTCTGCAACACCTCGGAGGATGTGAAGATAGAGGTGGAAGGAGATGCTAAAAACATCGCCCAGTTCGTTAAAGACCTGCGGGAAAACGCGCCGCCGATGGCACACATCGAGGGTATTGAAGCCGCACCTGGAACGCCCCAGCACTTTGATGGGTTTGAAATCCGTGACAGCGTCGCCGAGGCGGGTAAATATCAATTAGTTTCCCCGGACATCGCCACCTGCCCGGACTGTCTTAAGGAGATATTCAACCCCAAAGACCGGCGGTATCGTTACCCCTTTACCAACTGCACCAACTGCGGCCCGCGCTTTACGATTATCAAGGACATCCCCTACGACCGCCCCAATACCACGATGCACCGCTTTAAGATGTGCCCCGCCTGCCGGAAGGAATACAACGACCCGCTGGACCGGCGCTTTCATGCCCAGCCCAACGCCTGCCCGGTATGCGGCCCCCAGCTGGAACTGACGAATGCTCAAGGCAAGGCAATAGCTTGCGATGATGTTATTATCCAGGCTGCCACTATTCTAAAAGAAGGGAAAACCATGGGGGTAAAGGGGCTGGGGGGCTTTTTGCTCGCTTGCGACGCCACCAGCGAGCAAACCGTCCAACGTTTGCGCCGGCGTAAGAACCGCCCGGCTAAACCATTAGCGGTAATGCTGGCGGATATTAACGAAATCAAGCAGCACTGCGAAGTATCTAAAGAAGAAGAAACCCTGCTTAAATCGCCGGGTGCCCCGATTGTTTTAGTTAGGTGGAAAGGCAAGTCAACTATAGCTAAAGCAGTGGCGCCGGGGCTTAAGCACCTGGGCGTTATGCTGCCCTACACTCCCCTCCACCACCTCCTCTTAAGAGAAACGGCTCTGCCGCTGGTCATGACTTCCGGCAACATCAGCGAGGAGCCAATCGCCAAAGACAACGACGAGGCTTTACGGCGGCTGGGCGGCATCGCTGATTATTTTCTAATGCACAACCGGGATATTTATGCGCGCTACGACGATTCCGTGATGATTGTAGAAAACAACGTGCCGCGCTTTACGCGCCGTGCTCGCGGCTACGCCCCTTATCCCGTCCGCCTCCCCTTCCAGAGCCGGCAGATACTGGGCTGCGGCGCGGAGGAAAAGAACACCTTTTGCCTGACGCGCGATAATTACGCCTTTGTCAGCCAGCACATCGGGGACATGGAAAACATGGAAACGCTGGAACATTATGTCAATACGTTGGAATTGTATGAAAAACTCTTTAGGATAAAGCCGGAGGTCATCGCCCACGACACGCACCCGGAATACCTCCCTACCAAGTACGCCGAGGAATTGGGGGCAAAAACGGGGCTAACATTGTACCCCGTCCAGCACCACCACGCACATATCACGTCGTGCATGGCGGAAAACGGGCTAAAGGATAAAGTCATCGGGGTAGCATTGGACGGCACGGGCTACGGAACCGACGGCGCTATCTGGGGCGGGGAATTCATGGTGGCGGACTATAAAGGCTTTAAACGCTTAGCGTACCTGGAATACCTCCCGCTGGCGGGGGGCGCTTTAGCGATAAAAAAACCCTACCGCACCGCCATCGGCTACCTGACGGCTTTAGGAATAGAGTTGGACAAAAGCCTCCCCTTCTTGAAGCAGGTTGATAAAGAAGAAATAGATATTATAAAAGACCAGGTGGCCAAGCAAGTCAACGCGCCGCTGACTTCCAGCATGGGGCGATTATTTGACGCCGTGGCGGCGCTTTGCGGCGTGAGGGGCGTTATCGAGTACGAGGCACAGGCAGCCATCGAGCTGGAAATGGCGGCATATGCTGCCCCCGATGAAAAAAGAGTTTACCCATATTCATTTGAAACACAAAATGCGGTCAACATTATAAAAATCAGAGATTTGTTAGAAGCCGTGACAAAAGATGTTTTAAATAAAACAACGCCAGCCGCCGTTGCCGCACGCTTTCACAATACTATAGCGCAAATGATAGTAGAAACCTGCCAAACCATTAAAAGGGAGGCGGGGCTAAAGCGCGTTGCCTTGAGCGGCGGGGTATTTCAGAACCGCCTGCTCTTGAGAAAAACCACCGCCCTGCTTGAGTCGGCGGGCTTTGAGGTATATACTCACCGTCAGGTGCCCTGTAACGACGGGGGCATCTCACTGGGGCAGGTGGCAATAGCTAATGCAAATATAGGGAGTAAATAATGACTAAGATAACTTTAGGACAAGCACCCATGCCGCTGGTTTGGCCGCACCCGACGGTATTAGTCGGAGCAATTACGGACGGTAAACCGGATTTCGCAGCAGTAGCCTGGGCGGGCGTAGCAGCCAGCAATCCAGCATCCGTTTCAATAGCGCTGCAGCCACAGCGTTATAGTCTTAAGGGCATCTACCAGAATCGCGCTTTCTCGGTCAATATCCCATCCGTTGACCTTGTTAAAGAGACCGATTATTGCGGCCTTGTTTCCGGTAAGGATGTGGATAAAGTAGCGGACTGTAAATTCCAGGTTTTTTACGGCGAATTGAAGACCGCCCCGCTCATTGAGCAGTGTCCGATTAACCTGGAATGCGAGGCTATACACTTACTGAATCTGGGCAGTCACATACTGGTGGTCGGCAAAATCACCGAGACGCATATTGACGAGGATTGCATCACTAACGGCCGACCGGACATCACAAAAGTAAAACCGTTTGCCTTTGGCCCGATGAAGTATTACCCCCTCGGTGATGCCGTTGCCAGCGCTTTTAAAGTGGGGTGGGAAGTAAAACCCAAAGCCAAGAAGTAAGAGGAACTACTATGTGTTTAGCCGTACCGGCTTTAATTAAGTCTAAAAAGGGATTCCAGGCCGTCGCCGACATCGAAGGCGTGACACGGGAAATCAGCCTGCAGCTGACGCCGGAAGCCAAGGTGGGCGATTACGTCCTGCTGCACACCGGCTACGCCATCAGCGTCATTGACGCGCAGGAAGCGGAGGAAACGCTTAAGCTCTTAAGAGAGATGAGCGAGGCGGAGTAAGTGAAATACGTCGAAGAATACCGCGACCCGGAACTGGGCAAGAAACTGTTAGAGAAAATCCGTCAGTACTCCCATAAACCCATTAAGTTGATGGAGTTTTGCGGCGGGCATACGGTGGCTATCTTTAAATACGGACTCCGCCAGCTATTGCCTAAAAACATCGAGATGCTGTCCGGCCCGGGCTGCCCGGTTTGCGTTACCGCCGCCGCCGACCTTGATAAAGCGATAGCTTTAGGTAAAATCCCTAACGTAATTATCACCTCTTTCGGGGATATGGTGCGGGTGCCGGGGAGTTATTCTTCTCTGCAAAAAGCAAAAGCCGAAGGCGCCGACGTTCGGATTGTTTATTCAACGCAGGACGCTTTAGCCATCGCGCGCGAAAACCCCGATAAAGCGGTGGTGTTCATCGGCATCGGATTTGAAACTACAGCCCCAACGGTAGCGGCATCAGTATTGCAGGCGGAGCAGGAAAAGCTGAAAAACTACTACATTCTCTCTCTGCACAAGATTTGCCCGCCGATTATGAAAGCTATCCTCGACCGGGGCGAGGTGAAAGTTAACGGCATTATTTATCCGGGGCATGTGTCCTCGATAATCGGTTCCAGGCCTTATCAGTTCATCGCCGACGATTACCACATTGCCGGGGCGGTGGCAGGCTTTGAGCCAATAGACCTGATACACGCGGTGGACAGCATCGTGGCGCAAATTGAGCACAACCACTTCATTGTGGAGAACACCTATCGGCGGGGGGTAAAGGACGAGGGGAACATACCCGCCCTGCGCTTGATGGACGCTGTATTCGAGGTGGGGGAGGCGAATTGGCGGGGCATCGGCAATGTGCCAGCCAGCGGTTTAAACCTTAGAGAAAAGTACGCCCAATATGATGCCGACAAACATTTTGATATTAATGTGCCGCCCGCTAAAGAGCCGAAAGGCTGTATTTGCGGGGCGGTGCTGCGGGGCGTTAGCACCCCCAAAGAATGTAAGCTTTTCCGTAAGACATGCACACCGGAAAACCCGGTTGGGCCCTGTATGGTATCGGCGGAGGGCAGTTGTGCCACCTATTACCAGTATGGAGAAGGCTATGGAAGATAAAATCCTGCTGGCGCACGGCAGCGGCGGCAAGCTGATGCACGATCTCATCCAGAGCTTTCTATCGGACATCGGCAACCCGATGCTGGACAAGATGGATGACGCCGCCGTTTTTGACGTTAAGGGCAAGCTGGCTTTTACGACGGATAGTTATACAGTCCAGCCCCTCTTTTTCCCCGGCGGGGATATCGGTAAATTATCGGTCTGCGGCACCGTTAACGATATCGCTATGAGCGGGGCAAAGCCGCTTTATTTGAGTTTAGCATTTATTATCGAAGAAGGTTTGCCCGTCGCCGAACTTAAGAAAATCCTCGGTTCGATTAAGAAAGCGGCGGCGGAAGCCGGTGTAAAAATCGTCACCGGTGATACTAAAGTGGTAAATAAAGGTTGCGCAGACAAAATATTTATCAATACGGCGGGAGTGGGCATTGTGCCGGACGGAGTTAACATCTCGGCGGCCAACGCCAGACCCGGCGACAAGGTGATTTTAAGCGGGAACATCGGCGACCACGGCATCGCCGTCCTTTCCCAGCGGGAGGGGCTTAAATTCACCTCTCCCATCCCCAGCGACTGCGCCCCTTTGAACGGGCTAGCGGCGGAGATGCTTAAAGCGACGAAAAATATCCGCTGTATGCGTGACCCCACCCGCGGCGGGCTGTCGACTACGCTTAACGATTTCGCGGAAAGCTCGAAGGTGGGCATCAATGTTGCAGAGGGTCAAATCCCCATCGCCAAAGCGGTGCTGGCAGCCTGTGAATTGTTGGGGCTGGACCCGCTTTACATCGCCAACGAGGGGAAGCTGGTAGTGGTGGTGCCGGCTAAAGACGCCGCGGCGGTGCTGGCGGCGATGAAGAAACACAAATACGGCAAAAACGCGTGCATTATTGGGGAAGTAACCGCCGAGCACCCGGGGCGCGTGGTAATGAAGACGGCTTTAGGGGCATCGCGGATTATAGACATGCCGGTGGGCGAGCTGCTGCCGAGGATTTGTTAATGAATCAAGAAAATACTCCCCGCGTTGTGGTCATCGGGGTGGGGAACTTACTGCAAAAAGACGAGGGCGCCGGCATCCACGCTTTGCAGGCGTTGGAGAAATTAGCCCTGCCGCCGGACGTTAAACTGGTGGACGGAGGAACGTCGCCGGACCTGATTGCCTATACGCGCACGGGCGAGAAGATGGTCATCATCGATTGCGCTAAAGCGGGCGGCCAACCGGGCGATATCTATCGCTTTAATCCGGAGGATTTAACGGCGGGGAAGGGACTGTTAACCTCGGCGCACGAGATGGGCGTAGTGGAGAATTTGAACTTAATGGAGCTAACAGGCAACAAGCCTAAGGACGTCGTTATCATCGGCATCGAACCGGCGGAAATAGACTGGGGCCTGGAGCTTTCGGCTGCGCTTAAGCAAAAACTGCCGGATTTAGTAAAGGTGGTTTTAAAAGAAATAGGCGTTTCTTGATACGTCTAAACCGTTAGGATATACTCGTGTTACGGGAGCGGATGAGTTCCGGTGGGCTTCGCGGACTTCAAATCCGTTGGGGGGCATTAATAATGTCTTCGGTGGGTTCGACTCCCATGCGCTCCCGCCAAATCACAGCCGGTCTTTGACGTCTTTACGATAAACTACCCGCCGCCAGCTGCCGCCGCTTTTGCGCATCTCTTTAAGGCGCGGGATATAGCGTAACAGGGGCAGCATCGTGATAAAGAGCGTAAAGAGGACGAACTCCCAGCTGTGGTTGATGAACCACCCGATGAACCCAAAGCTGAAGAAATCAATCATGTAGGCGATGGTCGGGGAGCGGAGTATCGCTAACAGCAATAGGAAAACCCCAAGGTAGATGGGGAATCCCCAGGGCATGAGGAACATTAAGATGCCGATGCACGCCGCCCCGCCTTTTCCCCCTTTGAACTTTAAGAACACGGGGAAATTATGCCCAACGACGACGAAGAAACCCGCCATGTACTGCCAGATGTAAGGCGTCCCGAACCAGAAGTCCGCCCCAATTATATATTTTGCTACAGCCACGCCGGCGGCGCCTTTACCGATGTCCGCCAGCAGGACGACAATACCCCACCAGAAGCCCACGCTGTAAAAGGTATTCATCGCGCCGGGGTTGCGGCTGCCCACGTCTCGGATATCCACACCTTTACGCAAACGGGCAACGATATAGGCGCTGGGGATAGAGCCGATGATGTAGGCGCAAACCATGGAGACGACGACTAAAAATATCTGCAAGTTTTGTCCTTTGTTGGTTATTTCACCGTATATTACTACAGAATGGGATGTTTTTCCAAGTGGTGATAATTTACAGCCGGTCTTTCAGGTTCTTGCGGTAGAAAACGTGCTTCCAGCTGCCGCCGCTCTTGCGCATTTCAAAAAAGCGCGGGAAGAACCGGGCAAAAGGCACCAGCGGCAATAGGCAGGAATACACAATCAGCGGCCAGCTGTGGTCGATAAACGCCGCCACAAACGGAAAGACGATAAAAGATATGCTGTAGGCGAACGTAGGATTGTGTAAGAAATAGAGCGCCGGCAGGAAAATCACTAAAAAGGTGGGTACGCCCCAGGGCATGAAGAATATCAGGACGCCGATGGCTGTTGCCCCGCCTTTTCCCCCCTTGAACTTGAGGAAGATGGGCAGGTTGTGGCCGACCACCGCCAAAAAGCCGCCCAGCATTTGCACGACGATATAGTCGGAGCCGAGGTATTTAGCCACCGCCACGCCCGCGGCGCCTTTGAGGATGTCTATAGTCAAGACCACAAGCCCCTCAATAACCCCGACTTTATAGAAAACGTTCATGGCGCCCATGTTCTTGGAGCCGACTTTGCGGATGTCTTCCTTCTTGCGCAGCTTGCCGATGAGGTAGGCGGTGGGGAAAGACCCAATGAGGTAGGAGCAAATGAGCGAGAGTACGATTAAAAAGTAATACATAGGAGCACCCTCAAGATTGTATTTGAGAGGATTGTACTATATTGGGAGGATAATTTCCAAATGATGAATAAATGTAAACTATCGTTTTTTTTCTTTAGACCTAAATTCATCGATTCTATCAAATAATGAATCTAATGAAAATATTGTTGCTTTTTTATCAATTTCGCGTAATCCAGTTTTTAAACAATCTTGCACTTGTTCTTCGAATAGTTTTAGGAGATATAAAAATGTAGGATCAACAGTATTCCAAGAGTCATCTAAATCAAAACTTAAAGTGAATGTGTATTCCTCTTTGCTAAAGCGCAAAGGGCTTTGTGCATTAGGCCACCAATACATTCTTATACTTTTGTCCGTGTATATCCCTAGGGCTGGTTTGGTACCTTTTTGAAACTCATGTGATGGTAAAGCTCTAAATGCTTCTTCTGATGTTTTGTACATCATAATTGGAGGTTGTACACTTTCAACTCCAACAAGAACGATACGTCGTCCTTCAGTCAAATCCTTTTCATATTCTTTGGGACTTATATTCAGTTTTGCTGCCCCCGCCGCTAAGAAAGCACTTAAATATCCACATCTTATATATTTATAATCAACGAATCCTTTCCTGTTAATACTAGGAACAGGAACTAGTTTTAACCCAGACAATGCTTCTAAATAACTAAAAAATCCTAAAGGCGTATTAATCATAATAGGTTGAGGATCCAGACTTGGCGGTACCAACAAATGCGACATATTTTGCAAATTATCTGAAAAAACAGTATGGACGAAGATGAGTGAAAACGTTTCAGGATTAGTTTTAAATAGAGTAAATTCTTGTGGTATTTTTTCTTTTTTCTTAAATAATCCCATCGTTGGTTTTGACCTCGTAGCTTCTTTATGGCCGCAGTTTGGGTAGTGGGAGTACTTACTATTTCCGTTTATTTTTTCTTTTCTTCGCTAGTTCCCGGAGTCTCTGTATTCGTAGTTTTTCTTTACGTAAATATAGCTTATATTCATCGTTACTCATTGAGCTTAAACTTTTGTTCTCCATTTTTTATTTGTTACGACCTCCTAACATATCTTCCATATATTTTTTTATTTCGCCTTTTCCCTATGCCCGCAGTTGGGGCAGAGGTAATACTTGTCTTTAGGCAGGAAGAAGGCCAGCGGCGCTAAAAGGCAGCCCAGCGGTGATACTATACAGCCCAGGCAGCCAACGCAGCCCAAAAACTCCAGGATGTTCTTCTGAACGACCATATAATCCATCGGTGTGTCGCAATTAGGACATTGCATATTATATCCTCCTAATAAAGAACGCGGTCGTCCCCAACGCGCTTGGTCACTTTTTCCCTATCGAGGTGCTCCAGCAAAGCCTGGACGTATTTGCGGCTCGACCCGAACATATCCCGCACCTCGCCCAGCGTTATTTTACCATTTTTCTTAAGCTGCGCGGTGATTTTGGACTTCATCTCGTCGTAGGCTTTGGTGGAAAAGACGATGGCGTCGCTGACCTTAACGACCTTGCCCTGCGCGATGAGGATGTTGAGCAGGTCGGGTTCGGGGATAAGGTCGGATGGTGGGGCATAAGGCTCGGCGGCCAACGCTTTAAGAAAAGCGTCGATTTTACCCTGCTGGGCGGTGGTGAGTTTAACCTCGTGACTGGGGAGGCGGAGGGTAACCCCCTCGGCGACTAATGCTCCCTGCCTGGTTAAAGCCTCCAGCGCCATATTCACGAAATTACCCAGCCTTAAGCGCGTGGCGAACTCGGCGCGGGGCATGCCGGGACGGGCGGGGTACTTTTTATGATATTCGGCTAAAGCGCCAAGGGCTTTATCGCTCAAGTTCTTCCAGCCACCCGCCGTGAAAAACAGCCGGTGTTCCCCCTCCCCTAAAACCACCACGCGTTTCTCTTTTACCAGTGATTCTAATGCGGGGGCGAGTTCGGCGGGAGGGATATTAGCCTGGGCGGTTAAAGCGCTATATTCCAGCGGCTGTTTCGTCTCCAAAAGCGCCAGGATAACCTCATCGGCGGCGCCGCTTTCTTTAACCTTTAGATTCTTAATAACGTCCGGCTTAAAGCGTCGGAGTCGCCGGGCGTGGGCGTCTATAATTTCCCCACCCCCCAGCGTTTCCATCGGGGAGCGGATGATAAAGCGGTCGCCGTTAACGATAGCCAGTGGCGTCTCTAACATCAATTGCGCCCAGGTTTCCGCGCCGGGCTGGAGGGTTTCACTCTCCAAAAGGCGCACCTTAGCCATTGCCTCCGCCGCCAGGGTATGAAAACTGACTTCAGCGCCGTGTTTGATACCGCGCTTCAGGTAGTCAATCAGCTTAAGACGCACCGTAATCAATTTCGTGCTGGTCAACCAGCCGGGGCGGGTTACAACGTCGCCGCGGGTAAGCTGGGCGGTCTCAATGCCCACCAGGTTCGCCGCCACGCGGCTGCCCGGCGTAGCTGTATCCATCTTCGCCTTATGCGTCTGCAGGGCGCGTATTCGCGATTTAAGACCGGCAGGGACGATTTCCACCTCCTGCCCCACGGTCAAAGCGCCGTCAATCAGCGTGCCGGTGACCACCGTACCGGCGCCGGCAATCGTAAATATCCTGTCGATGGGGAGGCGTGGGTGGCCGGTATCCTTCTTTGTCTCGGTTTTTTCCAGTTGAGCATCGAGGATTTGTAAAAGCTCGGGGACGCCCTCTTTAGTTACCGAAGAAACGGCAACGACGGGCGACCCGGCGAGGGTGGTGGTGGCGATGAGCTCCTCCACTTCCATCTTAACGAGGGCGAGCATATCATCGTCCACGAGGTCTTTCTTGGTGACAGCCACTACGCCGCGCTTGACGCCGATAAGGTCTAAGATGGCGAGGTGTTCGCGTGTCTGGGGCATAATGCCCTCGTTGGCGGCAACTACCACCAAAGCGAGGTCTATACCGCCGACGCCCGCCAGCATATTCTTCACAAAGCGTTCGTGGCCCGGCACGTCAACGATGCCCGCTTCCCTGCCGCTGGGGAACTTGAGCCAGGCAAAACCCAGGTCGATGGTCATGCCCCGCTCCTTTTCCTCCCGCAAGCGGTCGGGGTCCATGCCGGTCAGAGCCTGCACCAGCACCGACTTGCCGTGGTCGATATGTCCGGCTGTGCCTAAAACAAACATTTTTCTTTAATGGTGGAAAAGGCGGAGGTTGGAAAAGGCCATCACCATGCCGTAGTCGTCGCAGGCTTTGATAACGCCTTCGTCGCGGATGGAGCCGCCGGGCTGCAGCACGTATTCCACGCCGCTTTCGTAAGCACGGTCGATGGTGTCGCGGAAGGGTATCATGCCGTCGGACGAAAGCGATACGCCCTTGAGTCCTTTCAGCCAGTCTCGTTTCTGGTCGTAGGTCAGCTGCGGCGGCACGTCCACCATCGCCGCTTCCATCGTCTCTCTTTCAAATTTGTTCAATCGTTCCTGTAAATACAGGTCAATGGCGTTGTTTTTGTCCGCTCTTGATACCCCCGGCTTAAACTTTATGTCAAGGATAGTGGGATGCTGTCTTAAGTACCAGCGGTCGGCTTTTTCCGCCGCTAACCGCGTGCAGTGAATGCGCGATTGCTGCCCCGCCCCGATGCCGATAGCCTGCCCGTCCACGGCAAAACCGATGGTGTTGCTCTGGGTGTACTTTATTGCCGCCGTGGCAATAATCAGGTCACGGACAGCGTCCGGCGGGAAGTCTTTCTTTCGTGTAACCACATCTTTCAGGAGGTCGGGTGTGGCTACAGCATTATTCCGCATTTGTTCCATTTGAATCCCGAAGACCTCGCGGGTTTCCGTCTCATCCGGCTCATAATCGGGGTCAACCTCAATTAACAGGAACTTGCCGTTTTTCTTGGCTTTAAGTATCTCTAAAGCGCCCTTTTCATAGCCCGGGGCAATCATGCCGTCGCAGACCTCGCGCACAATCAGTTTCGCTGTCGGGCCGTCAACAGTATCACTCACCGCCACGAAGTCGCCGTAGGAAGAAACTCGGTCGGCGCCGCGCGCCCGGGCGTAAGCTGCCATCACCGGCGATTCTTCCATATCATCCACAAAGTACGCCCTCTTAAGCGTATCGGTCAGCGGTATGCCTACCGCCGTTCCAGCCGGGCTGACGTGTTTAAAAGAGGCGGCCGCCGGCAGGTTGAGGGCTTGCTTCAACTCTTTAACCAGCTGCCATGAGTTCAAGGCGTCCAGCATATTGATGTAGCCCGGTGCGCCGTTTACGACTTTAAACGGCAAGTCGCCGCTTTTAACGAAAATACGGGCGGGTTTCTGGTGGGGATTAAAACCATAGCGTAGGACGATTTCTTTAGCACTCATGGCAAGACTCCTGTTTTATATTATTTTACAGCAAGGCTGGTAAGAGCTTTGATAACGATATCATCTTCTTCCGGGAGGACGGTGCGGGGGTCTAAAAGCAAATGGTCTTTTTCCACCCGCCCGATGACCGGCATCGTTTGTAATCGGAGTTTTTTCGCTAAAGCGCTGCCGCCCGGCAATACCACCAGTTTAGTGGGCAAACTGCCGCCGGGTAAAGAGCCGCCGCCGACCATCGTCTCCCCGTCAATGACTTTGGCGCCGCAGGCTTTAGCCCAAATACCGGCGCGTTTTTCGATGTCCTTAAGCGGCGCGGCAATCATGCGCCAGATGGGGATTTTGGCAACAGCTTCGTCCTTAAGATAATGCATTAACGTCACTGCCAGTCCCGTCAGCCGCGTTTTATCTATGCGCAAGGCGCGGGCAAGGGGATGGCGTTTTAGTTTATCAATATACTGCTTTTCTCCAACGATGATGCCCGCCTGCGGGCCGCCTAAAAGCTTATCGCCGGAAAAGAAGGTTAACGACGCCCCGGCTTTAACGCTTTGCTGAACCATCGGTTCGGCAGCGAGGCCGAAAGCTGTAGTATTCAATAAACTGCCGCTGCCGAGGTCATCCAGCAGCATCAGGTTATGCTTTTTGGCAATAGCCGCCAGTTCTTCTAATGCGACCTCGCTGGTAAAGCCCACCAGCTTAAAGTTGCTGGAGTGGACGCGCATTAAAGCGCAGGTGGACGGCGTAATGGCTTCTTCATAATCGCGGGAGTAGGTGCGGTTGGTCGTCCCCACCTCAATAAGTTTAGCGCCGCTCTGACGCATGACATCGGGCACCCTGAAGCCTCCCCCTATTTCCACCGCCTGCCCGCGTGAGACGATAACCTCCTTACGCTTGGCTAGAGCGGACAGCCCCAGCATCACGCCGGAGGCGTTGTTGTTGACGACAAATGCGGCTTCGGCGCCGGTCAACCGGCACAGCAGGTCTTCTACATGGACGTGACGTTGCCCCCGACTGCCGCTGTCTAAATCAAACTCAAGGTTGGAGTAGCCGGCAACCGCCATCGCTTTAAGGGCATCGTCGCTTAAAGGCGCGCGGCCGAGATTGGTATGCAAAATAACGCCGGAGGCATTGATAACACGGCGCAGGCTCGGTGTGAAAATAGCGGCTAAACGTTCCAGCGCGTTATCTACAATTACGTCTAAAAAATCGCCGGACTTGCCTGCCTGAATGGACTCCCTTTGCCGCTCTAATTCCTCCCGGATAACGCTAACCGCCAGGTCGTGCGAGTACTCTTTAGCCATGCGACTAAAGCGTTCGTCCGTCAGTACTTTATTAACACCGGGCAAGCTTCGTAATTCTTTAGCCATCGGCTTAATTCTACACAATAAACGGGCGTACTTCAAAGGGGGGCTTTTATTGTTTTGCGCGTCATGGAGTATAATGAAAATAAAGGATTGAATCTAAGGTAAAATAGTGTTCAAGACCATACGGGAAGACATTAAAACAGTATTCGCCAAAGACCCGGCGGCCAGAAGTTCGCTGGAAATCATCTTTTGCTATAATGGCCTCCACGCCATCTGGGCACACCGTATCAATCACTTTTTCTGGACGCATCATTTAAAATGGCTGGCGCGTTACTGTTCTAATTTAGCGAGGATGCTGACAGGTGTCGAGATTCACCCCGGGGCAAAAATCGGGCGGCGGTGCTTTATTGACCACGGCACGGGTATCGTCATTGGTGAAACTTCGGAAATCGGCGACGACGTCCTGATGTACCAGGGCTGTGGACTAATCGGGACCTCAACCAAGAAAGAAAAACGCCATCCGACCATCGGGAATTGCGTGGAAATAGGCGCCGGGGCATTCGTCATGGGTGCCATAACCGTTGGGGACGATGTAAGAATCGGGGCGGGGTCGGTGGTGATAAAGCCGGTGCCGCCGGGCGTGACGGTGGTGGGCGTTCCCGCCAGGGTCGTCACCAAGCGCGAAAAACCGGCCGCCGACCTTGAGCACGGCCAACTGCCCGACCCGGTTGCCGAGGTGCTTAAGCTGATGATTCGAGACCACCAGAAACTTAACGAGCGCCTTAAAAAGCTGGAACGTCTAAACGGCATCTCCGATGCGCCGGAAAAACCCAATAAAAAGAAAACGGGCGGCAGTTCCAGGGCGGCAAAATCTAAATAGAGGCAATCAATGAAAATAGCCGTAGCCATGAGCGGCGGCGTTGATTCCTCGGTAGCCGCCGCCTTACTCAAACAACAAGGTCACAATATCATCGGCGTAACGATGAAGCTGACCGATATCCCCGCCAGCCAAAGCGCCATTGATGACGCGCGTAAGGTTACCGAAAAGCTAAAGATACCCCACCACGTTATCGACCTGCAAGACATATTCAAGCGTACTATCATCGCCGATTTTTGCCGGGAATACAGCTTGGGCTACACGCCGAATCCCTGCGTCCTGTGCAACCGGCATATTAAGTTCGGCGTGCTGTGGGAAAAGGCTAAGGGGCTGGGTGCGGAATTTTTAGCGACGGGGCATTATGCCAGAATAGAAAAATCCAAAGACGGCAGCTACTTACTAAAAAAGGGAAAGGATAGAGACAAAGACCAGTCATATTTCCTCTGCCGGCTGACGCCCGAACAACTAAAGCATACCTTGTTTCCCATCGGCGGCCTGACCAAAATCCAGGTAAAAAAAATAGCTAAAGAAATGGGGCTGCCCGCCGCAGAACGCGATGAAAGTCAGGAAATATGCTTCATTAAGGACAATGACCACGTTCAATTTTTAAAAGAATATTATAAGGGCAAGATAGAGACCGGCCCCATTTTAGATAGCAGCGGCAAAAAAATGGGGGAACACCAGGGCATCATGTTTTATACCGTCGGCCAGCGCAAGGGCTTGGGCATTGCCGCCGCCGAACCGCTTTACGTTATTGCCATTAAACCAGAGAAAAATGCCATCATCGTTGGTACTAAAACGCAAACCTACTCCAGTGAACTTGCCGCCGACAATATGAACTGGCTAATAGAACCCGTTCCAGAAAAACCGTTTAAAGCGAAAACCAGAATCCGACACCACCACCCGACAGCGCCGTCAACGGTAAACGCCATCAACGAAGATGCCGTTTTTGTGAAGTTTACTAGACCTCAGATGGCGGTTACGCCGGGCCAGACGGCAGTGTTTTATCAGGGAGATAGGGTCATCGGGGGCGGCAGAATAGTCAGGCAAGGAGAATAAATCATGGCTAAAATAATCGCGGTATGCCTTAGCGAAAAAAAGGGCATCAGTAAAAAGGCTGTTGAAGAAATAATCCTTAAAGAAAACCACGGTGTGGTGGGTGATGCTCATGCTGATGGCACGACTCACCGGCAGGTAAGCTTGCTTGCGATGGAAAGTATTGATAAAATGCGCAGCAAGGGTTTTGATTTTCTTAAGCCGGGCGACTTTGCGGAAAACATCACTACTGAAGGTATCGGCCTGGCGGCGCTGCCGGTCGGGGCAAGACTTAAAGCCGGCAAGGATGTATTATTGGAGATAACCCAGATAGGCAAAGAATGTCACGCCGCCTGCGCCATCCGCCAGCAGGTAGGCGATTGCGTGATGCCGCGGGAAGGTGTTTTTGCAAAAGTTATTCAAGGTGGTAAGATAAGGGCCGGAGATGCTATTCTAGTAACCGAAGTAGAACATGGAAAGTAAAATCCTGGAACAAATCGAATACACGCGGGTGGACGGCGGCGGCAGAAAAGCCGCAGAAAGAATCATAAAAGAAACCGCGTTGTCCATCCGCATCGGCGGCAAGCATTACACCACCGCGATGATATTGGCGGTGATGGAAAGGGAATTCGTTTTAGGGCACCTGCTGACGCAGGGAGTCATCAAAAGCGCCCGGGAAATCCGCTCTCTAACCATCAGGAACTACGTCGCCGAGGTTGCATTAATCGACACGTATAAGAAACAGCGTGTTGGCCGTAAGGTCAGCAGCAAATTTAAAGTTAAACAGAACGACATTATAAATTGTGTTCGAGCTGTAAACAAATCCGACCTGTTTTCCGAAACCGAAGCCGTGCATTGCGCCGGCTTATTTATTAATGGCAGCGAACCGGTGTGCATCGCGGAGGATCTGGGGCGCCATAACGCTTTAGATAAAGCCATCGGCTACGGTCTGCTGCATAACGTTGATTTTACCAATACCATTGTTACCGTCACCGGCAAACAGCCATCGGAGATGATAGTCAAGTGCCGCAACGTTAACATCCCGGTTATCGCCACCAGGAGCGTGCCGACGACGCTGGCAATAGAAACCGCCGAGAAAGCCGGTATTACTTTAATCGGGCTGGTGCGGGGTAAAGATATGGTGGTGTTTACTCACCCGGAGAAAATCGCATAAAATGGCAAGCGTTAAATCATCGAGGAAATTAAGCGGCTGGCAATACAGCGCTGGGCGGGCGGCTCCGTTCAAGGCGGACGTCGCCATCGAGCAGGAGTTCCCCATTTTCGTCAACGGCAAACAGCTGGTCATTCCGTCCATTACCCCCAACCTTCTCAAGGAATTCGCTATGGGCTACCTCTTCGGGCAGGGAATCATCAACAGCCTGGAAGAAGTAGCATCGTTGGAAATATTGAATAACACAGCGCATGTAACCCTTAAAGACCGGCGCAAGACTCTCACAGACGCTGCTAAAACCAATTACCGCATTGTTTCCGGCGGCGGCAAGTCAATATATTTCCCGGAAGCCGATTTGAGTGAAATAAAGTCTGACTTAGTCATTAGCAAACGCACGCTCTTTTCGGCGATGAATCAGCTCTTTAAAAACGCCCTGCTCTACTCCGAGACCGAAGGCGTCCATGCCACCGGCCTTTTTAATACCAGAGCCAGCCCCGTCTGCATCGTGGAAGACATTGGGCGGCACAACACGCTGGATAAAATAATCGGCTATACATTACTGCATAAAATAGACTGCAGCCGCCTGTTTTTAGTATCCACGGGGCGTATGGCTTCGGAGATGGTGACAAAAATCTGCCGCAGCGGCATCCCGGTTGTCGCTACGAGAACGGCCGTCACCAATAAAGGTCTGGAGACGGCTAAGAAGTGCGGCTTAACCATCGCCGGGTTCGTACGGACGATAGGTTCAAAGGCTATCACCGACGCGTCTGCAAGGACGCCCAAAAAGAACAGCATGAAGATTTACTGCGGCGCCGAGAGGGTACGCAGTGCTTAACGGCGCATTTTAGGGTAAAATTAAAGTATGGCAGATAATACGGTAGAACGAATCCAGGCGTTAAAAAAAGAAAAGAACGCAGTAATTTTAGTCCACAACTACCAGCGCGGTGAGGTGCAGGATATCGGGGACTTTGTAGGGGACTCGCTGGAGCTAAGCCAGAAAGCCGTTGCCGTTGATGCCGAGGTTATCGTCTTTTGCGGCGTACACTTCATGGCGGAAACAGCCTCGATATTGAATCCTCAAAAAACCATCCTGCTGCCCGATGCTGCTTCCGGCTGTCCGATGGCGGACATGATTAACTCCGAACAGCTGCGCAAGAAAAAGCAGGAACTGCCCGGTTATACGGTCGTCACTTACGTCAATTCCACTGCCGCCGTCAAAGCGGAATCCGACTACTGCTGCACATCAGCGAACGGCGTTAAGGTAGTCAATGCCGTCAAGAACGATAAAATCCTCTTTGTGCCAGACCAATACCTCGGCGACTATATTATGAAAAAGACCGGCAAGAAGATGGAACTCTGGCCCGGCTACTGCCCTACCCACGCCAATATTAAGGCAGAGGATATTAAACAAAAAAGGATGGAACACCCCAAGGCAAAAGTGGTGGTGCATCCGGAATGCACTCCGGAAGTCATTAAACTGGCGGATGAAGCCCTGAGCACCAGCGGTATTATCCGCTACGCCGCCCGGCCGGACGTTCAAGAACTAATCGTCGGGACGGAGGTAGAGATATTGCACCGTTTAAAGAAAGAAAATCCGGGCAAGCAGTTCTACCCGGCTTCGCTCAAGGCGGTATGCCCCAACATGAAGCGCATCACGCTGGAAAAAGTCCTGCAGTCGCTGGAAATGATGATGCCGGTAGTTAGAGTACCGGAAGAAATCCGCATCAGAGCCAAAGCGGCCGTGGACCGCATGCTGGAGATTGTGTAAAGAGAAATAACATGCTTACTAAAGAAGAGCAGGAGAGATATACCCGCCAGATAATCCTGCACGGATTCGGGAAGGCGGGGCAGGAAAAGCTCAAGAAGGCTAAGGTCTTCCTGGCCGGGGCGGGGGGGTTAGGTTCGCCGGTGGCAATTTATCTGGCGGTGGCCGGCATCGGTACACTGCGCATCACCGACCACGATAAAGTGGAATTAAGCAACCTCAACCGGCAGATACTGCAGTGGCAAGCGGACATCGGTAAAAACAAGGTGAAGTCGGCGGCGGAAAAACTACACGAGTTCAATCCCAATACCAAGATAGAAACCACCAGTGAGACGATAGACGATAAAAATGTCTTAAAATTAGTCGGAGACTCAGACGTTATTGTGGACGCCATGGATAACCTGCCCACCCGTTATATACTGAACAGAGCGGCGGTAGAGAAAAAATTACCCTTGTTTCACGGGGCGGTATACGGCTTTGAGGGGAGAGCGCTGACAGTTTTACCGGGCAAGAGCGCCTGCCTTAATTGCCTATTCCATGGGATTAAAATGCCTGCGGAAAAATTCCCCGTCATCGGGGTAACGCCGGGGATTATCGGCTGCATCCAGGCAACCGAGGTGATAAAATGTATTACAGGACAAGGTGAATTGTTAACGAACCGGCTGCTGACCTACGACGGCCTGCAAATGAAATTCAACGAATTTAGAGTCAACCGCGACCCCTACTGTGAAGTCTGCGGCGACAAGAGGAAACGATGAGTGTAAATATCGAGATGTCCTCGTTTTTCGGGTTATATACCAATGACACTCTAAGTGTTGATGTTGAGGGCAAAACCGTCCGCGAATGTCTGCACGCTCTGGTAGAACGCTTCCCCAAGCTAAAACGTTTATTGCTGGACAAGAACGGCAATCTGGCGCGTACTTACGACTACTTTATCAACGGGCAAAGCGTTTACCCCAAGGATATGAACCAACCGTTAAAAAATGGCGATAAGTTTAGTCTTTTATACGTGATTCACGGCGGATAATTAAATCTTCGACCAGTCAATGCCCAGCTTACACGTCGGGCAGTCTTTATTGTATGGCAATTCTATATGGCAGTGCGGGCAAATGTATTTATCGCCGGATTTCACCGGGGGCAAATGTTTGTGTTCTTTCTTATCTTTATCTTTCGCCATAATGCGCCTCCACTAAACCTTTTAAGCATATTATAGTGGAAACACAATAACAGAAAATAAGAAAAAAGTCACATTTAAAAGGTTATTTTCTGCCCTTAAGCCACTTGCCCTTCTGCGCCACGCGGGTCTGTTCGTTAGTCGTTTGGTAGGTTTTCAGGAAGCTTTTAGCAAAGCGGTCGAACGTGCCGTCCATGATAGCGCTGCGGATGTCTTTCATCAGGTTGTTTAAAAAGCGCAGGTTGTGGTTGGTCGCCAGGCGTAAAGCTAAAAGCTCCTCAGCGCGGAAGAGGTGGTTAAGATAGGCGGCGGAAAAGGTGCGGCAGGTATAGCAGTCGCATGATGGGTCAATGGGCTTATCTATCTTAGAGTAAATAGCGCGGCGGATATTCACCCTCCCCTGCCTCGTATAAAGCGCGCCGTTACGTGCAACACGGGTAGGCAAAGCGCAATCGAACATATCGATGCCCCGCGCCACGCCTTCGACTAAGTCCTCCGGCGCGCCGACGCCCATCAGGTAGCGGGGCTTAGCGGGGGGCAAAAGCGCTGTGGTCTGTTCGATAAGGGGGAAGGTGACGTCTTTAGGCTCGCCGACGCTTAAGCCGCCGATGGCATAGCCAGGAAAATCGAGCTGAGTTAAATATTCCGCGGAGGCTTTTCTTAAGTCCGGGAACATGCCGCCCTGAACAATGGCGTAAAGCGCCTGGTTCTTGGTTTTGTGGGATTTAAGGCACCGCTTCGCCCATCGGTGGGTCCTGTCCATCGCCTTCTGGATTTTCTCTTTGGCGTCGCCGTAAGCGGAACATTCATCCAACACCATGATAACGTCGGCACCCAAAGCTTCCTGGTATTTAACGGCCAGTTCGGGGGTAAGGAAGTGTTCGGAGCCGTCAATGTGCGAGCGGAACTTAACGCCTTCGTCGGTGATTTTGCAGAGGGGGGAAAGGCTAAAGACCTGGTAGCCGCCGCTGTCGGTAAGAATCGCGCCGCCCCAGCCCATAAAGTCGTGGAGTCCGCCCAGCTTTTTAACGACGTCAACGCCGGGGCGCAAATAGAGGTGATAGGTGTTGGTTAAAATCATGTTAAAGCCCAGAGACTTTACATCCTCCGGGGTGAGGGTCTTAACCGTCGCTTGGCTGCCGACGGGCATAAAGACGGGCGTAGGGATTTTACCGTGAGGGGTATTAAGTTCCCCGGCGCGGGCATTGTCGCAGGTTTTCAGGAGAGTAAAATGTTTTTGGGTATTCATTCTTTTTTAGTTTAAACCATTCCGGTGAAAACCGGAATCCAGTTAATTGAGTTATCCTTGATTTATCAATTCATCAAACAAATCTTTCCAAAATGGGTTCACTTTTTCTATTAGTTCGAGTTTCCACTTCCTTTTCCATTCTTTGATTTGTTTTTCTCTAAGAAGTACAGTGTCGCAATCATCACACCGTTCAAAATACACCAATTTGTGAACACCGTATTTTTTGGTAAATCCTTCTACAAAATCATTCTTGTGTTCGTAAACACGCCGCATCAGATCACTGGTGACGCCGGTATACAATGTACCATTACGTTCATTGGCTAAAATATATACGAAACCCTCACTCATTGTTTCTACCTGGATACCGGCTTACGCCGGTATGGTTTTTCGTTTTACTTCAAAAGCCTATTGGCAACAATACTGCGGTGCACCTCGTTGATGCCAACGTAAATTTCTGTCATCTTGGCGTCGCGGTAGAAGCGCTCTATCGGCAGCGACTTCATCACCCCAAAAGCGCCGTGGATTTGCATCGCCATGCGGGTAACGTCCACCGCCACCTGCGTAGCAAATAATTTTGCCATCGAAGACTCATATTGAATGCTCTGCCCCTGGTCCCGGATGAATGCCGTTCGGTAAACCAGCCATCGTGCCGCTTCGATGCGGGAAGCCATTTCGGCCAGCTGCTGCTGAATTGCCTGCATCTTGGCGATGGGCTTGCCCTGCGCCACGCGCTGCTTGGCATAATCTACAGCGAGGTCTAAAGCCGCCTGCGCCGCCCCCGCCCCCTGCATCGCCACGCTCATCCGCTCCACGCTGATGGCGTCCAGTAAAATCTCAAAGCCTTGCCCCGGCTTGCCTATCAGGTTTTCCTGCGGCACATAAATATCATCGAAATTAACGATGGAGGCGCCCATGCCCCTTAACCCCATCGTCTCCAGCACTTCCTGCACGCTGTAGCCCTTGGACTTCGATTCTAAAATAAAGGCGTTTATCCCTTCGGAGTCCCCGTCGCGGGCGAATAAAAGCACTACGTCCAGCACCGGCGCCAGCGACATGAATATCTTTTGCCCGCTGATTTTATAGCCATCGCCGGAACGCCGGGCGACGGTTTTAATCAGGCGGGGGTCGGAGCCGGTGTCCGGTTCGGTAAAGCCAATACCTCCAAGCAATTTACCGCTCGCCAGTGGAGTTAACAGGCGTTTCTTCTGTTCTTCCGTCCCAAAGCGGTAGATGCCTTCCTGCGGGACGGTATTGACCGACATGATAGCGCCCACAGTGACCGACGCCTGGCAGACCTGCTCCAGCGCCAGGATAAAGCTCAAGTAACCAGCCCCACCACCGCCATATTCGGCGGGATAGGGCAATCCCCGCAAACCAAGCTCTGCCATCTTTTGCGCCAAATCCAAAGGAACCTCGTTGGTGCGGTCGATTTCTGCGGCGCGGGAGGCGACTTCTTTTTGGGCAAAATCCCGCGCCAGGCTTTGCAGCATCTTCTCTTGTTCGGTTAAAGTAAAGTCCATAATGCCTCCGCCGGTGACACTTAAATTATACACAATACCAGTGGAATGGGGAAAGAAAAGTCATTTGTAATTATCTTTACGTTCTTATAAGATTAGGCTGATGGAAGCCGAGCTCAAAAAAGCCTTAGCGCAAAGAAAGAAAATCTACATCACCGATAATAGCCGCGTGCCGGCGGCGGTACTGATTCCCATCTACAAAGACAACGGCGAATATAACATCGTTTTCATCAAGCGGACGATGACTATTAAATCCCATCAGGGGCAAATTTCCTTCCCCGGGGGGATGCGGGACGATGGAGACAAATCGCTTTGGGATACGGCTTTAAGGGAATCGGACGAGGAGATAGGATTACGTTCGGCGGATGTGAACAAAATCGGCGAGATGGACGATGAGATTACAACAACGTCCAACTACATCGTCACGCCCTTTGTGGCAATGATACCCTGGCCCTACCGCCTTGTCCCAAACCAGGGTGAGGTGGAATATATTCTAACCGTACCCCTCAAGACACTTTTGGACAAGGAATGCCGTAAACCGGAAAAGGAAATGCTGGACGGAGAAGAAATAGAGTCGTTCGCGTATTACTACCAGGGAACGAGAATCTGGGGCGCAACAGCCCGTATATTGTATAAGCTATTAGGAATTATCGCGGAATTACCGGTTACTAAACCAAGGCGCAATCCTTAAAGATAATGTTCTTGCCAACGCCGTCGTAAGTGCCCTGAACCTTTACCACCTGCCCCTCTTGAAGCCCGCTTAAATCCCGGGTGTTTTCCTTTTCAAAGGTGCAGCGCAGATTCCAGCTAATCCCCTGCATAATGCCGGTCAGCATGATATAACGGATATCGAGGTGGTCCCTGATAAATACCTTCTCCACGATGCCGTTGATGATGAAGGTCTTGCCGGTGAAGACATGATTGGCGACATCCTGGTCCTTTCTGAATAAGGCGTCGATTTGTTCTACGGCTATTTCCATGCCGTCTTCAATGTCTTCCGGTTCAATCTCAAAGTCCGGCACCGGTTCCGGCTCCATGTTGAATTCCGGCTTTGACGCCGATGGCAGCGGCTCATTCTGAACGGGCGGCTGTTCCTCCGGTATAGCCGGCTCTTGCGGGAACTCTTCCTGGGGCTCTAGCTGGGCCTCGTCTTGGAGCTCTTGCCGGGCGGGGGGAGTTGCCTCTTCGGGCGGAGCTTCCTCTTCATACTGCGGCGATTCGGGGGCGGTATCCTCAACAGCCTCGGGAACGTAAGGTTCAGGTTCAGGTTCAGGTTTGGGTTCGGGTTCAGGCACAACCGGAGTTTTGGCAACAGGTGGAGTTGTTTTAGCCTCGGGGCGGGCTTGTTCTTCAGGTATGCGCGGAGGTATGGCCTCTGGCTGCCGTTCAACGGGAGGTTCAGGAGCCGCGCGTTCCGCTTTTGGGTGAGGCTGGGAAGGAGATACCGGTCGCTCCGGCATCTCATAAACAGGCTGTTCGGGCTGCTCAATTCTCGGTTGCGGCTCCGGCCTACTTTCGGGTCGCGGCCGGGGCTGCGTAGTTTCGGGCGGCGGCATTTGCGCCGGCGACCGTTCTTCCTGCAGCTCTTTGTACGTCTTATCTATTGTCTTAAATGAGTTCGATATCAGCGGATAACCGCACCACTGACAAACCCAATCTTTAGTTCTTAGAGCTTCAAGTCCACAGTTAGGACATTCCGGCATGAAGATACCTCACCCTTAGATTACACACGGTGAAAGTCAATGTCAACCCTGCCTTGCTTTCTACCGGATTTTCTGGTAACCAGCATTTCGCTTTCTATCTTTCCTGTTGATAGAAGGATATTCTGTTTTATATAGTTTATCGCGCTATTCCGCTACGCGGCCGGTGGAGGAGGCGGAGGTGGAGGCACCGGAGGTGGGCCTGCTGCCGGAGGCGGTGTTGAAGCCGGCGGTGCTGAACCCATCGGAGGAGTACCGGCAGGCGCCATAGCAGTAGGAGGAACGCCCGGGGTACCGCCCTTGCGGCGGATAAGCACGAGGGTGATTACCACACCGATGACAACCACCACAACCACGATGATAATAATCAGCATCATGTAGTCGGAGTGCCAGGTAGCGGTGATAACCTTGGGGCCGTTCATAACGATGCTGGTGCTGGCGGTAGCGGTATTCAGGTCGCCGGTCCAGCCATCGAAGACATTCTTGATCATGAAACCTTCGGATTCGGCAACAGCAACGTTGGCAGTTTGTCCGGCGTTATACCAGCCGGCACCGGTAGGCGTGCCGTACTCCGAGTTTATCGTCAGGAGATATTCGGAATCCCAGCTGGCGGTAATCGTTTTCGGGGCATTCATTACTAGAGAGCCGCTGGTGGTAGAACCGGTAACATCGCCGCTCCAGCCGCCGAAGTAACGTTTGGTGTCGGAGGTTTCAATGTAGTTAGTGATGGAGAAACTGGCGGTAGAACCGGCGGTATACCACCCCTGGCCGGTTGGATTCCCGTAAGTGGAATTAACCGTGAGTAGATATTGCTTTTCAAAGTTAGCGGTATGTTGCCCGTAAGAGAAGGTCTGGGTGGGCACAGTAGCGCCCCCATTCCAGCCGGTAAAGACGTAGCGTGTTCCGGTATCTCCGCTGATTTCACCGGGCACGGTCACAGTATGGTTGCCGCCCGGCACCCAGAGGAACGGTGACGGTATCGAGGTATAGTTGGTGCCGTCAATCGTTACGATTGTTGCTCCGGCAGGCAGAATCATATTAGTATCGAATATAAACTTGGCCATTATTGCCAGGCCGCCCGTGTAATTATCAACCATTACGGGTACCTGGGAAATATGGTCCTGCGTGGTTAAATCCGCCGCGTAGTAGAAAATTTCTTCAGCGGTCAATTGATAGTCGCTGTTAGCATCAGCGTCGTTGAAGTTATCGAGAGCAGCTGTAATATATTTATTGAAGATATGGGATTGATTGGTGTTGGAATACCACACTGCACCGGTTTCTTCAGCGGCAAACATGATAACTCGTCCATTTGCCATCAGGGCGCTTCGCATAACATTCGCTTCCCAACCACCAAAAACAAAAACGGCTTTTTGAGCGGTAACAGCATTGAAGGCGGTACCTAATTGCGCGGCTGTTATCTCACTACCGGCCGCATTGTAATCGTACGGATAAAGAACATCATCATCCCAACCAGAAAAATAGAATAATACAGTATCATCGGCTCCTGCATTTGAAGCTAGCCAACCGACGGACTGCAGGATAGCTGCCTTGGTTGCCTCAGTTCCTGTCAGCAGTCTGATGTGGTCGGAACCCCAGGTCGGTGAGATGGCATCATTAAAAGCCTGGGCATCTTCAATACCGAAATGCCAGTTACGCGTACCACTTTGATTCTCATTAATGCCGACAATAACTGCCCAGCATTCGGGGTCGCCTGCGGCTGCCTGCGCAACGGCACACGGCATAATGAAGGTAGTGGCAAGTAGAACCATCAGTATTAGAAAAGATATTTTACCAAACAATTTTTTCATTGTACTTTCTCCTTTTATAACGTAACAGTAATCAATGCGTTATTTTACCACATTTATGCAACTATTTGGCAGAACGACGCGGCTTTTTTCTTTTAGCCTTATGTTTTTTAGCACCTCTACGAATAATCACCAGGAAAATAGTCAAAAATATACCGGCAATAAAGATAATCAATATAGCCAACAGGATGTACAGATTGAGATATTCCACGCTCCACATAGCGGTGATAACTTTTGGCGAATTCATAGTAAATGTGATATTAGCTTCCTTACCTGTAAAATCGCCGGTCCAGCCATTAAAAACATGTTTAATTATCAGCTCTTGGTACGCCACCACAAAAACGTTGACTTCCTCCCCGTCTTTATACCAGCCGTCCCCGGCAGCCTCGCCGTAGGTGGAGTATATTTTCAGGAGGTATTCTTTATTAAAGTTGGCGGTATGGACGCCGTATAGCATTGCCCTTGTGGTTGAAACATCATCGTCACCCCAGTCACTGAACACGTAACGGGTATCGCTGCTAATATAGATTACATCCGGCACTTTAACGGTATAGGCAATGCCCGGCGCGGTAAGAAATATAACCGGCAGAATATCATATTCCGCGCCGCTAATGGTAATAACGGAACCGGCAGGAAGGTTGATATTGGTGAAAAGCGCGAATTCAGCAATCAAAGGCAGTTCGCCGTCAAAATGGTCGTTAAGCACGGGGTGCTGGGCAGGCAAATAGCCGTGGCTTTCATCAAAACTGGTGGTAGCTGGGGCGGCGTAGTTAAAAATTTCTTCGGCGGTGACGGCGTAGTTATTATCCACATCTACTTCACCAAAATTATCAAGCGCCTCAATTATGTGGTAAATAAAAACCGGGTTCTCCAAGGAATCGTCGTAGTAGCCCCACTCATCCTCCTCACAACCCGCTAAAATGACTCTGTTGCTGCCGCTCAAGTTGTTAAGGAAGCCGCCCGCGTGGGCAAAAGAGAGGATAAAGACCGCTCCGGCGGCGTCTATAACTTCAAAGGCACTATCGAGCTCTTCAGCTGAAATATCGTTATCCCAGGAATCAGGCAAAGAATCATAAGTCCAGAAATAGTAATCCGGCCCCGGGCCTGCAACGCCGGTGCTGGTAACGCTAAAAAGCACCGTATCGTTACCGTCTGCCCGCTCGTCCAGCCACGCTATGGCTTCCATGATGCCGCTCTTGGTCGCCTCGGAATCAGTTACTAGTCTAACATGGTCGGCGCCCCAAACGGCGCTAAAATCGTTACAGAGTTCCTGCTGGCCGCTAGCGGCATACTTTACTTCATCATCGAGGTTCTGAAAAGTGGAAATCCCGATAAAGACTCCCCAGCACTCGGCAGTGGCATCGGCCGCCTGGGTAGTGGCGCCAGGCAAGGCAAAATTAGCTGTAATCAGTACGGTTATGGCGCATATAAAAATCAGTATGACTTTAAAGAAATGCCTGACTATCAAACAGCCTCCTCACCAGCCATCGCCTTGGGAATGATACCTTTATTTTACCACACCGATTCAATTATCTCTTACGGCGTGACGGGGGCGGTGAGGGCGGCATTATCTTAACCTTGCGCGGTTGGCGGGGTGGGGGGAAAAGGCGGCGGAACACCCTGTAATGGACGAGTAAATAAACAGATATACCAACCACCACAGTTATGATAAGAATGAAGACATACAGCCATAGGTAATCCACCATCCAGTTAGCCACGATTACTTTAGACGAATCCATTCTAACCATCGTGCTGGCGTCCAGGCTATAAAAGTCGCCGCTCCAGCCGATGAAAATCTGCCGGATTAATGAGCCATGGACAGACTCAATGGAGATGTTGACCGGCGCCCCCTCGTTATACCAGCCCGCGCCGTTGGGATTGCCGTAGTCAGATTCCAACACTAACAGATACACGGTACGCCAAACGGCGGTAACGGTTTTTGGCCCGTCCATAAGTATCGAGCCTGTGGACAATGTCCCGGTATAGTCACCACTCCAGCCCTCAAAGTAGAACTTGGCATATGCCGTTTCCAAAAAAGGAGTGACCGAGAAATCTACAGTGGTATTGCGACTGTACCAACCGGCGCTGGTGACCACTCCATATGCGGAGGAAATATCGAACAGGTATTCCAGCCTGTAACCGGCACTGTATGAGCCTTTAGAAATAATCCGTGCAGTTGAAACACTGTCGTCATCCCACCTGACGAATAAATAACGTGTTCCGGTGCCTACATCAATAACATCGGGCACGGTCATCGTATGAGTGGAACCGGGGGCCCAAATCTGCATTTCCGGCGGCGCATTATAATCAACGCCGTCAAGCGTCAGGATAGTGGCTTCAGCAGGCAACTCCAGACTCGAAGTATATGTAAAGTACGTGAGTAAAGGGAATTCGTCGCTATTCAGGTCAACAATTACCGGCGGAAGGTTGCTGGTTGTATTAGCCGTCATTTCAGTAGCATAGGAAGCAATTTCCTCGGCGGAAAGTTCGTAGTTTTCATTGACGTCGTAAACGTCGGGACTATTAAGCGCCTGCAGGACAAAGTAGGACAAATAGCCGTGTTGGATTTCATCGCTTTCTCTAGCCCCTCCGTACATAGGACTGGAAAACATTAAAAATCGGCCTTCCTTGGTTAGACTAACACGGAACTTTGCAGCATAGTTGCAATCCAGAATTATAAGTATTTTACCCGCCTTAACAGGTTCAAAAGCTTTAGCTAGTTGATCTGTAGTCAGGCCACCCTCAAGCGGATTAAAGTCGGCAGGACAGATAGCACCGACTCCCGTGCCAAGCCCGGAGAAAGTAAAAACTACCGTATCATCGGCGTCGGCGTTTTGAGCCAGCCAGGCAACGCCATCCAGTATCTCTTGTTCGTCCGCTTCGCTATCAACCAGGAGTTTGGTGTTAGCAGCGCCCCAGATTGGAGAAAGTGTCTCGTATAAAGCGCGGGCGTCGTCATCGGCATACTTAACCTCAGGGGCTGACAATTTATAAGATACACCGACAAATAGTCCCCATACCTCGGGGCTGGATTCATCGGCTTGCGCCGGCAGACACGGTAATATGAATGTAATTGCTAAAAGTATCAGTGTGGCAACAAAAGCGGTAATCGCTTTGTTAAACAAAAGCTTTTTCATTTAATATTCTCCTTGCCGGCTGCTAACGAGTCGGTGATATGTTTTTACACATCTCTTCAATTAGCTGGCAGGAGGTGGAGGAGGTGGCGGCGGTACTGCAGCGGGTGGAACAGGTGGCGTACTACCCCTCCGTCGTAGAAGTATAATAGTTGCAGTTACTACCCCAGCTACAACTAATATAACGATAATCAGGATATAAAGTTGCACGTAATCAGTGTGCCAGATAGCAATAATATCTTTAGGCGAATCCATAGTAAAGCTGACACTGGACTGAACGCCGGCTAAATCGCCGGTCCAGCCGTCAAAAATTTGCCGCACAAAGAGTCCCTGTTCCGGCTCAATGGAAATACTTACTGTTTCGCCCTCACCGTACCAGCCGGCGCCGGTCGGTGTGCCGTATTCCGAGCTGACATTGAGGAGGTATTCGGTCCTCCAGTTGGCATATACGGTTTTGGGGCTGTCCATATACAGCGACCCTGTTTCAGCATTGCCCGAAAAATCGCCGCTCCAACTGATAAAGTAGTGCCTGGTACCCGTGTATTCGATATAGGGCGTCACGGAAAATTCGGCCAGCGAATTATCCAGATACCACCCGGCGTCGGGAAAGTCGCCAAAAGGCGAGACTATTTTTAAAAGTTGTTCGATGTTATACTCTGCGCTGAAAAACCCCTTGGTAATAACCCTGACGGCCAAAGCCTCGCCGTCATTCCAGCCGGCAAAGGCGTAACGCGTGCCGCTATTAATATACACCCATTCGGGCACAGCAATAGTATGGGTGGAACCTGGGCTCCACAACTTTTCCGGGGGCAGCGATGTATAGTCAACCCCGTCCAGCGTTAAGATTACCGTACCGGGCGGGAGGCTCGTGTCCAGAATGAAGATGAACTTCGCTATTAACGCCAGTTCCCCGATGAATTCATCGTCAATAACCGGGTTTTGCGAATAATCGTAAAGCGATGTCATCAGGCTGGCATAGGCGGCAATTTCTTCGGCGGAAAGCTCATAATCGTGATTCGTATCAATATCATCGAATTCACTGATAGCCTGGAGAATATAGTAAGTGAAAACTCCGTTACGTAATTCATAACTTTCTTGAGACAACTCGTCCGCCTGGCTTGCCAGCAACAGCACCCGCCCATCTTTCGATAGCATATACTGGAACTCACCGGCGTGGCAGACATCTATAATAACAACGATTTTCTCGGCCTTTACCTGGTTAAGCGCCTGATAAAGCACGGTCGTCGATATGCCGGAGTCGGTGAAATAGAAATCATATGTGCATAATTCGCCAAGGTCAGTGCCGTGCCCGGAAAATGTAAAGACGACGGTATCATTTTCTCCAGCATTATCCGCCATCCAGGCAATGGCATCTAAAATATCGGCTTTTGACGCCTCACTATCCACCAGTAGCCTGGTATTGGAAGCGCCCCAAACCGGAGTAAAAACGCTATAGAGGTCAATGGCATCATCATCGGCGTAATTAAGGTCGTTGATAAATTCGTAGTCGGATATCCCGGCAAAAACCCCCCAGCATTGAGGGTCCGTGTCTGCCGCCATAGCCGGGGCGCCGGGCAGAATAAACGCCGATAATAATAAGAAAACTGTTACCAGTAACAAACAAACTGGGGTTTTAGATAATAACTTTCTCATGGCCGGTCCTTCCCTCTTAAAAAGCATGCTACCTATATGATATCAAGAATGTTACTGATATACCACATTGATTTCAGTTTGAAGGCTAGAATCCGGCAGTTCTTTTACGCCGCATAAGAACGACGGTGAAGATTACGCCTCCGGCGATAACCACTACAACTACAATCAGGATATAAAGCTGGAGGTAATCGGTGTGCCAACTAGCCGTGAGGGTCTTTGGGACGTTCATGGTGACGGTGGTTCTGGAATCTTTAGACGTTAAATCCCCACTCCACCCGTCGAAAATCTGGCGGACGATGAAACCCTGCACCGGCTCCACGGAAACATTAACCGAATCAAGTTCATCATACCACCCGGCGCCAACAGGCTTGCCGTATTCCGAGTTGAGCGTGAGGAGGTATTCGCTGCGCCAGTTGGCGGTGACGGTCTTCGGTGCGTCCATGAACAGCGAAACCGCAGAGCTTGTTCCGGTAATATCCCCGCTCCAGCCGGTAAAAATGCGCCTGGTGTCTGCCGATTCTATGTAGGGTATTACCGAGATATCGGCGTAGGAGCGGTCCAGATACCAGCCGGCTCCAATAGGCTCGTCGTAAGCGGAAATGATATTAAGCAGTCGTTCCATATAATAACTAACGCTGAAAGAGCCTTTAGAGAGAATCCTGGTCGCAGAGGTTTCACCGTCGCTCCAACCGGCAAAGGCATAACGCGAGCCGGTTCCCGCCGCCACTTCTTCCGGCACGGTAACTATATGACTGGAACCCGGAATCCACCACAGGTACGGCGGCGCTGTGGTATACCCAACGTCGTCCACCGTAAGGATTTGTGTGCCGGACGGTAAATTGGTTTGTAAATTGAACACGAACCTCGCCAGCAAAGCCAGTTCGTTAATGTAACCGTCGCCGAGTACAGGGTGCTGGACGGGGTCGAAAAGGTGGTCCGTTTCATACTGGACGACTAACGGAGCGGCGTAGTTAAAAATCTCTTCGGCGGAAAGCTCGTAATCGTGATTGGCATCGGCGTCGGTAAAGTTCTCAAAAGCCTGCAGGATGAAATAGAGAAAAACCACGTGCCCCAGATTAGTACTTTCCCAGCCTACTTCCGATGCCTGGCAGCCCATTAAAACCACCCTGCCGTCTTTAGTCAGATCGGGTTTAAAGGCGCCGGCGTAGCAGTTGCTCAAGACAACAACGATTCTTTGCGCCTGCACCTCGGCTAAGGCTTCGGCAAGCTCGTCGGAAGAAATATAGCTGGAATAAGAAGCTGTGGCTTCATAAGGGCAGAGGTAGCCGCCCTCAACGCCGTGCCCGGCAAAACTGAAAAACACGGTATCATTAACTCCGGCGTTCTCCGCCAGCCAATCGATGGCATGGAGAATGTTCACCTTGGTTGCCTGGGAGTTCGCCAGCAGCTGCATGTTGTCCTCTCCCCAGACTGGCCCGAACAGGTTGTAAAGAGCGGTAGAATCCTGCACCGGGTAAGGCAGGTCGTTGACGTTTTGGTAGTCGGATATAGCGGCAAAAACAGCCCAGCACTGGGGGCTGGATTCGTCAGCCTGAGCTGGCGCGGAAGGCAGGATAAAAGATGCCGCCGACACCAGGATAACAACGATAAAGACAACTAAAGGAATTTTAAATAAACTCTTACTCATCGTTATCCTTTCACAGCTAACGAACCCTCGACTCTATTGGGTACTATTCTACCACATTTATCTGGTGGGCGGCGGTGGCGGAGACGGCGGTGAAGGCGTTCCGCCCGGCGGCGGAGGTTCAACCGGCGGATGCGCCGTCATCCGAGTTGAAGCTGGAGGTGTGCCAGCCGTTGCGGCAGCGCCCGGAGTCCCGCCCCGGCGGCGGAGTACTACAAAAGTAATAACGCCGGCCACAACAACCACGACGACGATAATGATGATGTACAACATCATCAAGTCCGTATGCCAGGCAGCGGTGATAACCTTTGGCCCATTCATATCAATGCTGGTGCTGGGATTAGTGGTAGTGATATCGCCCGTCCAGCCGTCAAAAACCTGTTTTATTATCGAGCCTGTTGAAGAATCAACGGATACGTTGGCCGATTGGCTTTCATTGTACCAGCCGGCTCCGATAGGCGCGCCGTATTCCGAATTTATCGTTAGGAGGTATTGACTGCTCCAGTCGGCGGTTATCGTCTTTGGGCTATCCATCAACAACGTGCCGCTGGCGGTAGCGCCGCTAAAAGCCCCGCTCCAACCGTTGAAGGTGCGCCTGGTGTTTAATGTTTCAACGTAATCGGTTACGGAAAAACTGGCGGTAGCGCCCATGGCATACCAGCCGGCGCCCGTTGGATTGCCGTAAGGCGAGTTAATCGTCAGGAGGTATTCCTTTTGGTAGTTGGCTTGCAGCGACCCGTGAGTCACCACCCTCGAGGCTGAACTAACGCCATCGTTCCAGCCGGTAAAGGCAAAACGAGTGCCGCTGTCCACGTTGATAACCTCGGGGACTTCAAGCGTGTGAGGAATTC
>JAQTMM010000014.1 GCA_028714335.1 Dehalococcoidales bacterium | reverse complement strand
ACGCGAGTAATTTGCCGCCGCTGATTAATGCGACCTTATCGCAGATTAAAGCTACTTCGCTTAGCTGGTGCGAGGCGAAGAACAGCGTCTTATCTTTGCCCACGTCCGAGATTATTTCCCGGAACTCTACCAGGCCCCGGGGGTCAAGCCCCAGCCCCGGCTCGTCCAGGATTAAAATCGGCGGGTCGTGCAGCAAGGTTTGCGCCAGCGCCAGCCGCTGTTTCATGCCGCGCGAGAATTTCTCTATCTTTACGTTAGTCCATTCGTTGAGCTTAACCAGTTCGATGACATCCTTAATCCGCTTAGTGAGTTTATCCCCCTTCATGCCCCGCAGCCGCCCGAAGTAGCTTAAGTTATCCATCGGCGTGAGGTAGGAATAAAACTCCGGCGTCTCTATAATCGCTCCGATTTTCGATAATACCGTTTCCGGGTCTTTGGTGACATCCACCCCGTCAACGTAAATCGTACCGGAGGTCGGGCTAATCAGGTTGCACAGTATTTTAAGCGTGGTGCTTTTACCGGCGCCGTTAGGCCCCAGCAGCCCGACGTTGGCTTTCTTTTCCACGCTCAAAGAGAGCTCGTCAACAGCCAAAAACTTATTATAATACTTGGTTAATTTGTCGATAACTATCGTGTCAGCCATCTAATTCTCCAATACAAAATCACACTAATCATTATTTGGGGGGAATAATACATTATACTACAATTTTACGTGCCGCAACTAGTGCCCTGGCTACCTGGTTCGGCGCCGTGCCGCCGGTGATATCTCTGGCGGCTAAAGCTGACTCAATCGTAATTTTGAGGACGTCCGCCTTAAAAAGCGGTGAAAACTGCTGGTATTCCTTTATGTCAAGTTCTGCCAGCGTTTTGCCCTTGGATACAGCGTAATTCACCAATTTTCCGACGATTTCATGGGCAGTGCGGAAGGCGGCGCCCTTTTTCACAAGGTAGTCCGCCACGTCCGTCGCCAGTATATAGCCCCGCCCCAATGCCCGCTGAATGTTGGCTTTATTTACCTTGACGGACTTAATCATGCCCGCAAATATCGTTAAAGTCGTTTGCAGTGTATCAACCGTATCGAAGTAGCCCGGTTTATCTTCCTGCATGTCGCTGTTATATGCCAGCGGCAGTCCCTTCATTATCGTTAATAAAGCCATGAGGTTGCCGTAAACCCGCCCTGTTTTACCGCGGGCAAGTTCGGCGACATCAGGGTTCTTCTTCTGGGGCATGATGCTGCTGCCGGTGGCGTAGGCGTCGTCAATTTCTATATATCCAAACTCCACCGACAACCATAGCACCAGCTCTTCAGCCAGCCGCGACAAGTGCATCATCGTGATAGCCGCGTTGGCTTCGTATTCTATAATAAAGTCGCGGTCGCTCACGGCGTCCATGCTGTTCTTGCTGACTTTGCTGAACCCCAGCGCTTTCGCCACGAACTCCCGGTCAATTTTGTACGTCACCCCGGCCAAAGCCCCGCTTCCCAACGGCATCACATCCACCCGCTTTAGCGAGTCGTTGAACCGTTCGAAATCGCGCTGCAGCATATCAAAGTACGCCAGCAGATGGTGCGCCAGCAGTACCGGCTGCGCCGCCTGTACATGCGTATAGCCGGGGATAACGACGGCTCTGTTCTTTTCCGCCATTTCCAGCATCGCTTTTTGCAGTGCGCGGATGCCCTTTTGCGTTTCGGCAATTGCCTCTTTGGTGAAGAGTCGTATATCTAGCGCTATCTGGTCGTTGCGGGAGCGCGCCGTGTGCAATTTCCGCCCCACCTCACCTATTTTCTCTATCAAACGCGACTCCACCGCCATGTGAATATCTTCCATCTCCGGCTTGAACTGGAATTTACCCAGCTCGATTTCTTTTTGAATAGCCAACAGCCCATCCACGATTTTCCTGGCGTCAGTTTGGGTGATAATGCGCTGTTTGGCGAGCATCCTGGCGTGGGCGATGCTGCCGGCGATGTCCTGTTTGTAGAGTCGTTGGTCAACGGGGAGGGACGTGGTGTATTGCCCGGCTAACTTATCGGCCGGTTTAGAAAAACGGCCGCGTATGTTACTCATTTATTTCTTCTTCTTTTTCCCTTTCGTTTTTCCCACGATGCTTAACGGACCCTCTTTGTCCCCCAGGAGCTGTATCTGCGCCTGCGTCTTGACCGGCAGGCCCCACAGATAGATAAAGCCCTCCGCCGCCTGGCGGTTGAATTTATCTCCTTTATCATAAGTTGCTAAACTCAAATTGTAAAGAGACCACGGGGATTTGCGTCCCACCACCGTCGCCTGCCCTTTATAGAGCTTTAGCCTAATCGTTCCCGTGACGTATTGCTGCGAACTTGAAATATAAGCCGAAAGGTCGCGGTTGAACTGGCTGAACCACAACCCGTTATAAATCAGGTCGGATATCTCCACGGACACCTTCTGCTTAAAGCGCAGTTGGTCCTTGGACAGCGTTAAGGCTTCCAGCGCCTGGTGCGCCTGAATCAGCGTCACCGCCGCCGGGGCTTCGTAAATCTCCCGCGACTTTATCCCCACCACCCGGTTCTCGATATGGTCTATCCTCCCGATGCCGTGCTTGCCGGCAATCTCGTTCAGGGTATTTATTAAAGTTATCCCGTCAATCTCTTTGCCGTTGAGCGTCACCGGTACGCCCTTCTTAAAACCAATTTCAATATACTGGGCTTTAGCCGGAGCTTTATCCGGGTCCCTTGTCCAGATGTAAACATCATCGGGCGGCTCCGTCCAGGGATTTTCCAGCGCGCCGCACTCTATAGACCGCCCCCACATGCACTCGTCAATAGAGTACGGGCTTTTCTTGGTGACCGGGATGGGTATGCCGTGCTTTTGCGCGTACTGTATCGTCTGCTCGCGGTTCATGTCCCACTCACGCGCTGGAGCGAGTATTTTAATGTCGGGGGCTAAAGCGTTAATCCCCACCTCGAACCGCACCTGGTCGTTGCCCTTGCCGGTGCAGCCGTGGGCTATCGCCGCCGCCCCTTCTTCCTGCGCCACATCCACCAGCAGTTTAGCCATGAGTGGACGCGACAGCGCCGTGGCGAGTGGATACTGCCCCTCGTAAAGCGCGTTGGCCTGCAGCGCCGGGAAGAGGAAGTATTTGACCAGGTCTTCCTTGCCGTCAATCACCAGCGCCTTAATCGCTCCGAATTTTAGAGCCTTTTCGCGTATGACAGAAAAGTCCTTTTCGTTACCGACGTCTATCGTCACCGCGATGACGTCCACTTTATATTGCTCCTGCATCCACTTAATAGCGACCGAGGTATCTACCCCGCCGCTATAAGCCAGTACTACTTTGTCTTTCACGATAATACTCCCTTAATTCTTCCTCGGGAAGTTTTCTGCAAAAAATCCGGTTATGACGCCTTTAATAGCGTCGTATTCCCACGTGTAGTCGTGTCCCGGCGCCCTGAATGATTTTAACACATTGCCGGCGTTCTCCTCCGCCGATTCCAGCCCGAACCACCCTTTAGCCGTGCACCAGACCATCGCCGGGAGGTTACCGTAGCTGAAGGCGTCAATGCCGTAGCCGTTATTAGTTATCCTTAAAGTGCGCGGCTGGTCTGTAGTTTTATACCAGAACGGACACCCCGTCTGGATGGAATAAACATTGGCGTGGTCGCGGAAATACTTCATCGCTTCCTCGGTTATGACGCTGCCCGTGCTTTCTCCCGCTATTAATAACTGCAGTCCCGGCACATGGTCGTTGAGGAATTCCACGTGTTTTTCCATGGCGATGACCTTTTGGGTGTACCGCGTCGCCGCTTCGATGACCTCTTTAATATTGCTCCAGAAGTCGCGGTTGGTGCGGCTGTAATTTAAGAACAACGGACGGTACCCCATGTCGTTGAGCTCCTCAATCATACCGTTGATAATACTTTCCCAGCCCGGCGTCTGATAGACGTAATTCCACCCCATCCCGCCCGAATTAAAGAAGATGACTATATCCGAGTCCTTTGCCAGCAGGTAAGACCCGACGAGTTCGTCAACTATCTTCTGATAATCCGCCGCGCCCGTCCCAACAACGTCCGCCGCCATTTGCTCGGCGTCGGTAATTACGCCGGCCGGCGCTAATGAAATATCCACGCCGTTAAACGACGGTTCCTGTATTCCTTCGTTGGCCAGCCCTACTCCTGTATTGTAGATAACCACTATAAACAAAAAGAATATCAGCACCACCGCCGCGATAACCCCCGGTACCCCCAGCCTGTTTACCTTTTTTAGGCTTTTAAAGTTGATAGATAATTTCTTCAAGATTATCTCGCAATTCCTGCCAATACTCTATCCAGTATACGCACCGCTCTATCCACGTCTTGCCGGTTGATAATCAGCGGCGGCATCAGGCGGATGGCGTTGGGCTTTACCCGGTTGACGAGCAGTCCCATATCCATGCACTTCATCATTACTTCCTGCCCTATCTCAACAGTGAACTCCACCGCCACCAGTAAGCCCCGCCCCCGCACTTCGATGATGACAGGATATTTACTCTTTAATTGATTTAGTCTATCCATCAGGTACCGACCCACCGTGTTGGCATTGCCCGCGATGTTTCTTTCAATAATATATTTCATCGTGGCATAGCCCGTCGCGCAGACCAGCGGATTGCCCCCGAAGGTACCGCCGTGGTCGCCGGAGACGAATACCGAGCAGCTTTCTTTAGCCAGTATTGCCCCGATTGGCACACCACCCGCCATCCCTTTGGCCAGCGTGATGATATCCGGCTCGATGCCATAAAGCTGATAGCCGAACAGTGCGCCGAGTCTGCCGATGCCCGTCTGTATTTCGTCAAGAATCAGCAAAATGCCCCTCTCGTTGCACCAGTGGCGCACCTGTCTTATGTAGTCCTCATTAGGGACGATGACACCGGTTTCCGCTTCTATCAACTCCAGCATCACCGCTACCGTTTTTTCGTTGGTGGCGGCTTGTATCGCTTCAATATCATTGTATTTGACATTGATAAAGCCTTCCGGCATCGGCGTGTAGGGCGTGTGGAACGATTCCTGCCCCGTCGCCGCCGTCATTGCCAGCGAGCGTCCGTGGAACGACCCCAGCGCGGTAATGACTTCATAAGCTCCATTAAGCTTTAGTTTGCCGTAGCGCCGCGCCAGCTTGACCGCGCCTTCGTTGGCTTCCAATCCGCTATTGGCAAAGAATACCCGGTCAAAGCAGCTGTTCTTAACCAGCAGTTCGGCCAGCTGTAATTGCGGTATGGTATAAAACTGGTTGGAGGTATGTATCAGCTTTTTAGCCTGTGCGGCTACTGCCCCGGCAACTACCGGATGCGCGTGACCCAGGCTGTTTACCGCCCACCCCCCGACAAAATCCAGGTACTCCTTGCCCCGGTCGTCCCAGACCCTGGCGCCTTTACCCCTGACCAGCACCACCGGCAGGCGTACCTTGTCAAATGTGCGCATGTAATATTTCTTTTCTATTTCTTTCCAATCAATCATCTTACTTTCCTATCGTCGTACCGCCTTCAGGCTTTACAAATTCAGCCATCAGCGCGTGTGGTTTTCTTCCATCTATTATACGGGCTAGAGTCCCCTCTTTTAAAGCCTTGATGCAGGCTTCCACTTTGGGTATCATCCCCCCTTCGATTACCCCGGATGTTATTAGCGGCGCCACTTCTACCTGGCTTATATATGATAAGGTCGCGCCGTTTTTATCCCAGATGCCGTCGGTATCTGTTAAATAAATGAGACGTTTCGCTTTCAGCGCCGCGGCGATTTCCCCGGCAATCGGGTCGCCGTTGACGTTTATAATGCCCGGCTCTTCCCCCATTCTCTCCAGCGAATAAAGGCTTATTGGGGAGACGACCGGTATAAAGCCGTCTTTCAACAGCGTCTCCAGCACCTTTACATTGACCTGTTCCACCGACCCCACATAACCCAGTTCTTTATCTTTCATTTTGCTTTCAATCATCGCGCCATCCACGCCGCTTATCCCCACCGCACTGCCGCCGTAAAGGTTTATCGCCGCCGACAGCTCTTTATTCACCAGCCCCGCCAGCACTGCCGTCACCACCGCGAGCGACCGTATATCGGTGGCGCGCTCCCCCCGCACGAACTTTGTTTGGATGCCGTACTGCTTCAGCCATTCCGTGGCCGTATTGCCACCACCGTGCACCACTACTATGGCGTGCTTCTTTTTCTGCAACTCCACGACGTCCTGTATAGTGGTATCTCCGCTATTGAAAGTGGAACCGCCTATTTTAATTACTGTAATATCTTTCATCTTTAAATAACCTACGTCGTATACTCGGCGTTAATCTTCACATATTCCTCGGTCATGTCACAGCCCCACGCTGTAGCCTCTCCCCTCCCCAGGTGCAGGTTAAGCCTTATATTTATCTCGTTGCCCTTTAAGTAATTAACAACGCTTTCCTTATCGAATTTCACCGGTGTGCCGTCTTTAACCACGCTTGTTTCCCCCAGGTGCAGCTCTGCCTTCCCCTCCTCCATGTTAGCCCCGCTCCGTCCTGCGGCCGCCAGTATCCGCCCCCAGTTAGGGTCCGCGCCGTATACTGCCGTCTTCACCAGTGACGAGCCTGCAATCGTTCTCGCCGCTATCTGCGCCTCGTGCAGAGTTACCGCCCCGGATACCCTTACCTCGATGAGCTTAGTCGCCCCCTCGCCGTCGCGCGCCGCCTCCTTCGCCAGGTAAATGCACACCTTGTCCAGCGCCTGTTGGAATGCCCTCGCTTTATGGCTCCCCACCCGGATGGTCTCGCCGCCCGTCACGCCGTTCGCTATAATTATCAACGAATCGTTGGTGCTGCTGTCGCCGTCAACGGTCAGCATGTTAAAAGAAATCGCCGCCGACTCTTTTAACGCCTGTCTTAAGAAATTGGGTTCGACGGGCGCATCGGTGGTTAAAAAGCATAATAGCGTCGCCATATCGGGGTGCAGCATACCCGACCCCTTAAGTATCCCCCCGATGGTGAAATCGTCGGTCTTGACCGCCACTTCTTTAGGCACCCTGTCCGTGGTCATTATCGCCCGGGCGAGGTCGTGCCCTCCCCCCGGCGAGAACATGACTTTCGGCAGCGCCGCCCGGATGCGTTCCATCGGCAGCATTGTCCCGATGACCCCCGTGCTGGCCACCAGCACCTCTTCTTTCTTAATCCCGATGTTCTTTGCCGCCAGTTCGGTCATTTCCTGGGCGTCTGCCATCCCCTGTTGGCCGGTGCACGCGTTGGCGCACCCGCTGTTCATCACGATGGCGCGTATCCCGCCCCGCTTTAGCCGCTCCTTGCACAACAACACCGGAGCCGCCTTAACTTTATTGGTCGTGAATGCGCCGGCGGTCACGCAGGATTTGGTGGAAAGTAGAATACCGAGGTCGTAGCGCTGTCCGATTGGGTACTTTATACCGGCGCTGGTCGCGCCAGCCATGAATCCTCCGGGCGAAGTTACCCCGCCGGAGGGTACATAATCCGATTCCGTACTCATGCAATAAATATAGCATATCGCACCCCTGCGGGCAATCGTCTCAAAGCTAAATCAAACATAATTGCCTCCTTTTTAACTTCCTATTTCCCTTTCCCCCTTACCCTTGCTATAATGCATTTTAGAAAAGGTTTTTGGTAATTTCCCTTTCTTGCAGGAGGTATTCGTCTTGAAGCTTAAGGATGAAATTAAGAAGTACGCTTTAGAGAAACTGGATATGGACTACTGCGGCATCGCCAACGTTGAAAGGCTTGCCGGCGCGCCGCAGGGCAACCGCCCCACCGACCTGCTACCCGGCGCAAAATCCGTCGTTGTCATGGCGGTTAAGCTAAGCCTCGGCGCCGTGCAGACCGTCTTCCGCGCTTACGAGGACGGACTGCGCCACCTCCAGTGTATCTACGGTTCTTACGCCTATTCTCTTTTCCCCAATTACTATCTAAAATTTGCCGCCTACGAGATGGCGCGCTTCCTGGAGCGCAAAGGCTATATGTCCACACCCGTTCCCTCTGGCCCCGGCAGCGCCGGCGCCCCATTTTCCAACCGCCACGCCGCCGTCGCCGCGGGCATCGGCACCTTTGGCTGGTTGAGCATCGTCATGACGCCGGACTACGGCCCGCGTATCAGGCTCGTCAGCGTTATCACCCGAGCGGATATCGAGCCCGACCCCATGCTTGACCCGATTGCCATGTGCGACCCGGTTAAATGCGGCATCTGTATAAACGTTTGCCCCACCAAGGCTATCAGCCCCACGCGTTACAAATCGGTAAAGATGGGCGACCGTGAATTTAAATACGGCTGGGTGGATTTCCCCAGTTGTGAAATTGCCACCCGCGGCTTGACCACCAAAGCCCTCGGGCTTAAGGACATCGTTTTCCCCGAGAATCCCACCTCCATGGATGTCATGAAAGCCGCCGAGGAGCAGTTGGACCCCCGCCAGCGCGGCGAGGTTATCGGGGGCGTCCCCGCCTATCATTGCGGCCGGTGCCTGGCTTATTGCCCGGTGGGCCCCAAAGACTGGCTGAACTCTGTTAGTAATTTAAAGTTTAATAAATAAACGTCAAGGAGCTAAAGATGAAAATCGTACGTTTTTCGCTTAACAACCAGGCCTACTACGGCACGCTGAAAGGCAGCGCCGTCTGCAGCGCCGCAGGCTCTCCCTACACCGATGATTTCAAGGAGACCGACCGCTTTTACCTTATGGGCGAGATTAAGCTGCTGCCACCCTGCCAGCCCTATAAAATCGTGGCGCTGGGTGTCAACTACGCCAGCCACGGCAAGGAGATGAAGAGCCAGACACCTGATGAACCGCTCATCTTCCTTAAGCCCTCCACCTCCGTTATCGGGCCGGATGATGATATCACCTATCCTCCCTCGACGAAGAAGCTGGACTACGAAGGCGAGCTTGGTATCGTCATTAAGAAGACCGCGCAGAAAGTCTCCGTTAAGGAAGCCAAGGACTATATTTTGGGTTACACCTGCGTTAATGACGTTACCGCCAGAGATTTACAGGCTAAGGACGGCCAGTGGACGCGCGCCAAGGGCTTCGACACCTTTTGTCCCATCGGCCCCTGCATCGAGACGGAACTCGACCCGTCCAACCTTACGCTGGAAACCCTGGTTAACGGCAAGTCCAAACAGAAAGCTTCTACCAAGGAGCTTATCTTCGGTGTTTATGAACTGGTCAGCTTTATCTCCAACGTGATGACCCTCCTCCCCGGCGACGTTATTGCCACCGGCACGCCCGCCGGCATCGGCTCCCTGCAGGTCGGCGACGTTGTAGAGGTCAAGATTCAAAACATCGGCTCTTTAAAGAACACCGTTGCCAAGCCCGCGGCTAAAGCCGCCGCTCCCAAGCCCGAGGAGAAAAAAGTTCCCGAGGGCGGTATTCCCGCGGCTCCGTCGGTGGCCAAAAAACCCGCCGCCAAAAAGACAGCCGCGAAGAAACCGGCGGCGAAAAAACCAGCAGCTAAGAAATAAGGAAATACAATGGAAAAGAAAATAACCTATTTTGAAAAACCCGGCGGGAAAGAAAATACCGCCAAAACTCTCGCGCTGGCTAAAGCCCGCGCCGATGAACTGGGCATCAAAACCGTCGTTGTTGCTTCCACCGTCGGCGATACCGCCGTTAAAGCCGTGGACGTTTTTAAGGGCTTTAAGGTCATCGTCGTCACCCACGTCACCGGCATGCGCGAGCCCAATACCCAGGAATTTACCGAAGAGGCCCGTAAAACCGTTGAAGCCAAAGGCGGGATTGTCGTTACCACCGCCCATGCCTTCGGCGCTATTCACCGCTCTCTTGGCCCTGCCGGCGGGCCCGGCGCACCACCTGCTCCCACCAGTGATATCGGCGATGTTATTGCGATGACGCTGCGCACCTTTGGACAGGGCATGAAGGTTGCTTTTGAATGCGCCGCCATGGCTGCCGACGGCGGACACATCCGCACCGACGAAGAAATCATCAGCATCGGCGGCTCCGGCCGCGGCGCGGATACCGCCGTGGTTATTCAGGCAGGCTATACCCACCGCTTTTTCAGTTCGCGGCTTAAAGAAATTATCTGCAAGCCCCGCATGTAAGGTAAAACGACTATGCACCATACGCTTAAGTTTTACAACCTGAACCGCAAGGGCATCTTGCGGCTTTACATGTTCTTCGCCTCATGGACGCGGATACCCCTGCTGGGAAATTTAGTGAGGAATATCGCCAACGCTTATGGGAAAACCAATCACCGCGCCTATCTTTTAACCGCCGCCGAGGCCGATGAGCTTATCGCCGCCGCCGGCGGTATCGCGCAATCGCCGTGCACCTGCCGCGTGGTCTTTCAGAAATGCCAACACCCCCGCGATAACGAAATACTGCTGGCGCCTTCGGAACACATCCTGCAAGAAACAATGGGTAAAGAAGCACATCAGATTACCCCGGAAAAAGCCCGTGAGATTTTAAAAGACAGCCAGCGACGCGGTTTGGTTTTATCTATACTGAAATGCCGCGAGAATTTCTATGCGATATGCAGTTGCTGCACCTGCTGCTGTGTGCCTTTACGCCTTAGCAAGCGCTACGGCATCGGGGAAGTCGTTGTCAGGCACAAGAATATCGTCAAAGAATTTAAGGAATACGTCGCGGCGGAGCAAACCGCCCACGGCCATTAACCGAGGAATTCGTAAACCAGCCGCGAGAAGTTTTTCTTCTGCTCGCGGTGGACGTTGTGCCCGCTCCGTTTGAAAACCATCAGCCGGGCGTTGGGGAGTTCCTTTACTGCTCGGTAAGCCGTTTTCACCGGGACCACCGGGTCGCGGCCGCCCCAGATTAACATCGTGGGGGTCTTGATTTTCGGCAGGTATTTCTCCAAAATAAAGCTCTGTTCGTGCTTGTTGGCAATGCTTGACCCGATTCTGACGAATACCGGTGTAATCGGCATTACTAACTCAAACGGGTTCGATTGGCCCAACATCCACCCGAGGAACTGTATCACCGAACCCACCAGCCACCCCAGCGCTTTAACTACCGTCGGTATGGATACAAATCTTAGCCACAGGGCAATCTCTTTGCCCAGGCCCAGGCTGCTGACCAGTATCAGCTTCTTTATCTTAGAGGGGAACTTCAGGGCAAAATTAAGAGCTATGCCGCCCCCCATTGAATGCCCGATGAGGTTGAACTGCTTTAGATGCAAGAACTTGGTGAACTTATTAACAAAATCGGATAGCTCGGGAATGTAGTAATTACCGTCCAGCGGCTGGCTGGTGCCGTAGCCCGGCAGGTCCGGTGCGTAAACATGATATTTCTGGGACAAATCCTCGATGTTGCCCCACCAGCTGCGGGCGTCTCCGGCACCGCCGTGTATCACTACAAGAGGTTCGCCCTCACCCGCGGTATAATAGTGGACGTTCCGTCCGTCAATTTTAATGGTTTTGCTTTCAATAGTATTCATATCGCACCCATTCTGCCAAACTGCTAATCTGTTTCTACTGTAAACAATTTTAAAAGAGTCACTTTACGCTCATCTCACAAAACTGTTTAGAATTCTCACAAAATCCTCACAAAAAACTATCCTTGCTATATATAACGCCGCAGGATAGCTTTTGTTACCGCTATTCGCTTGTTTTCTTGTTTTAGCCCAAATCATGCGGGTGCAATATTTCCGTCCGGCGCTTTCCAGAGGATAAACCCGTACTTTGCGGCACCTCCTTATAGATATATTGTAGTCACACGAATGTTAAATTCATGTTAACAAAGTCACATTCATATAAAAAATATATTAATATTAAAGCGGTTTTAATATCGCCCGGCAGGGCCCCGCGTCGCCTTTGTACATAAGCAGCGGCAGACAAAGCAGCTCGTATTCGCCCGGCGGCACTTTGTCCAACGCGCAGTCCTCCAGCACGTAAATCCCCGCCCCCAGCAGCACCGTGTGGGTGTGGTTGATGTTTTCCGGGCGCTTTATCGTCCCGATAGTGATAAAGTCAATCCCCACCAGTTTTACCCCCACCTTCGCCAGGTAGTCCGCGGCGTCATCGTCCAAATAGCAGTAGTCCTCATCGAACTTTTCGCCTTCGTAACCCTTTGGTGAATTGCGCGTCTTAAAAAGCACCCGCTCGCCCTTTTTGATGTTGTGCTGTTTTAGCTCTTTGGCTTTGATGCTTTCTTTGTCTTTGATTTCTATGACCCGCGCCGGCCCGATGGTAATGTCGAGCGGCATATCGCTGATGGTGCTGCCGCCGGGAATGAAGTGCAGCGGCGAGTCTATGTGCGTGCCCGTGTGCGATATCATATCTATGACAGACATCGTCACTTTGGCGCCCAACTCGCGGTCGTGGTAGCGGTAGATTTTGGGCGGGAAGGGGTCGGTGGGAAAGTAAATTATCCCCTGCTTTAAGGGAACGGTGATATCATACCAGCCTTTGGGATTTTTAACTGCCATGGGAGGCCTCCTTTAATCGATATTGACTAAAGGATAATGTAACGCAGTCAATCAAGTCAAGAATCGGTTTATTCTTTCGTCTTGACGTTGAACTCGCCGGGCATTAAGTTGGTCGGCAGGCCCGCGATAATCGCTTTAGCCCACGTCCCCGCCCGTTTCAGTTCGCCCTCCGCCAAAGGCCCCTTGGTGCCTTCCACGAAGAATCCCTGCGGCTGTGCTGTGCAGTTGGCGCGCTTGCTCTTTAACGCTTTTTCAATCTTGGGAGCCGCCCAGCCGAAGAGCTTGACGATAAATGCCTGGGCGCGCGTATCAAAAGCGGCGAAGCGCTTGCCGAGTACATCGTCTTCGGTCAGGCCCGCCAGGAAGGACTGCATGGCTTTGGTCGGCCGCCCGCCCTGCGTCGGCGACCCTATGAGTACGTAGGCGTAGTCCTTGAGACCGCCGGCTTTAACCTGCCCCACCTTGACCGCTTTAGCTTCCTTACCCAGCGCCTCCGCCATTGCATTGGCGACTTTTTCCGTGTTGCCGTAGAGTGAGTCGTAAATAACCAGCGTATTCATTTTGCGCACCTCCCGCTCTTCTTTCTCTAAAGTGTAGCCTAGACCGCATCAAACAGCAATAGTATTTTACGTATATTTAGTAAGTAGAAAACGCAAAGGGAATTCACCAAACCATACCGGCGTGATTCGGTATCCAGTCTCCCACTTTGTAAAAGGAGGATTAAAGGAGATTTGTCTTTAACTTTATTTGGTGTGCGTTCCAAAAGACCCGGGACCTTTATAGAACTTATCCGGGTACTTGAACTTCATCTTTACCAGCGCGGCCATCTGCTGTCCCAGCAGCCTTAAAGCCTCACGGCACTTGGGCATCTTCTTCAAGTCGGTTGGCTCCATCAGGTAGGCGCTGACCTGGTTGGCGGGCAGCATCCGCCGCTGTACCATGTAATAACTCAAGTCCTTAAGCGCGTCCACCATCCCTAAAGACCCGCAGGACGCCACCGCGCCGCAGACCTTGTTGTTCAGGGTGTGGGGTGGTTTATTTAAAGATATCGTGCGGTCGATAACCGCCTTAGCCTGCGCCGTCATGCCCCAAAAATATATCGGCGTGCCAAAGATAATGCCGTCGGCGGCGCACATCTTCTCCAATAGTTCCGGTACGGCGTCGTCCGTGATGACGCATTTACCGGTTTCCCGGCAAGACCAGCACCCGCGGCACGGCTCAAGGCGCTTGCCCGCCACGCTGTAAAGCTCGACCTCCGCCCCCGCCTTTGCCGCCGCGCCCAATGCTAACTTAAGCATCGCCACAGTGTTCCCATTCTTCCTCGGACTAAAAGATATACCCAGTATTTTCATGGCAATGTTCCTCATTACTAATACCCTCTCCCGTCAAGGGGGAGGTATTGTGATTATCTAGTCGTCGTACTGGCCCGGAGCGTCCGGCAATCCGCATTCACCGTCCTTGCATTCCACCGCTGCCGGAGCCGCCCGCCACTTATCCACCGGGAAACTCCCGGAATACCCGAAGTCGGACGCCTTCCAAAGCGGGCTGGTCTCGCCGCCTACCACAATGATGTTGATGTTCTCCGGCTTGTGATAGGGCGCGATTAAAGCGTCGTCGGGCAGCTTTTTCCACGAGGCATAAGGCTCCACGCCTTTATACGCCTCCGACGCCACCAGCATGTCTATGTAGTCGGTCTTCCAGAACTGCCCGTTCTTCATCTTGATGTTCTCGGATAGGTGCTTGCAAAAATCCAGCTTCGTCTTGAATCCTTGGTCTTCTTTAAGCTCCCTGGCGACCATCGGGTCCATGATAATCGTCGCCGATGAATTCAGCGGCGGCATGACGGAAAGCTCGATATTCAGTTCTTCCGTTAAAGACCGGTGGGACGCCCCGCCGGTGCTGTTCACATACGTCCACCCTCTAAAGATGCTGATAACGCTCTCCTCCGCCCGGAAGCCCTTGGTTACGTGGAACGGTTCCCAAACGCTCCGCTCCTCATTCTCCGCGCAGCACATGTTATTATACGTATGGTTGTTCCCCTGCGAGCTCCAGAGCGTCTGGCGGGGGATGGCAAAGCCGTGCGCAATGCTCATGAGCGTCCACGCCCTGCCCAGCACCGAGTTCGCCTGGTTCACCGCGCTGAAAGCCCCGATGCCGCTGTTCATCCCGATTTCTTTAGCGATAGGCCCATTGACTAGAAGCATCGCTTCAAACGGGGTGGTGGACGGCATCAACGATGACTGCCTTGACGAGGCGATGGCCAGAATCACCGGGAAGTATTCCGGTTTTGCCCCGGCCATTACGGCAATCACCGCTATGTTCTCGACGGTGTATTTGACCATCTCCCGAGTATCAAACTTAAACGACTCGGCAGCGATATCGTCCGGCGCCGCGCACGTCCCAGCGAGCATTTTCTTGACTCTTTCCTCGGTGGGGAGGATTATAGGCAGCCCGTCCGTCCAACCCTTGTCGTAAAACAGCTGCTGAAGTTTTTCTTCAGTATCCGCCTTCAAGAACCTGTCAATGGCAATAGGTTTTATTGCCTGCGGTGCTGCCGTAGCTTTGGTTGCCTTAACCGGCTTGGTTAGCACATCAATTATCTCTTCGATAATGGGTTTGCGGGTATCCGGGTCACTGCCGACAATGTATCTATCCAGCGCTTCCGGCGACATCCCAATGACCGGGTGCGGCGTGTAAATAAACGGTATGGTTTGATTGGTGGCTTTAAGGTTGTCATCAGCCACGCTTTTGAATTGATACGTAGAAACCGGAGCAACCGGGATTCCGTACTTCCCTTCCAGTTTTCGGCTACCAGCGGCAACGCCGCCGACACAGCCCGGTCAACCCGCCACCCCAAGGACAACAGCGTTCCCCTTTTCCTTAACTTCTTCCCAGAGTTCGTCGTTGTCGTCCATAAAGACATTGCCCGGCTTACGTTTGCGGATGGTGGTGACGGAGGGCATATTTTCTTTAAACCATTTCTGGAGCTGCACCATGAACTGGTAACTACCGCCAAAACCGGTATCCACCAGATAAACGGTCTTGTTTTCCAGCGTATCCAGCCGTTTGGCAAAGGTGTCAGGAATCGGGGGAGGCGGCGCCATTGGGGGCGGCCCACCTTGACCCTTCGGGCGCTTGCCCGTTGCCGACGGATTCGCGCCCATAAAAGGCGGCGGCCCGCCGGTCATTATCTGTACGCCCACTAGCGGGCTTATTACATTATCCAGCAGTTGGATTGTCATGGTATGCCTCCAAAAAGTTACTTGTTCCTAGCGTCTTTAACCCAGTTTAAACCCTCTTTAGCCATACCCCAGCCGGCTTCCTCGGCGCCTTCCATCATCGGGTTGGGATTATTTTTTCTTTCTTCCATCATCTGTTTATCCAACTCCGCCTGGCGTTTCATACCTTCGGGGGTGGTATAGTTGACCATCCGGCCAATAAGCCTCTTCATCACGTTATCCGGCTCGGGGAAAGGCAAAACGTAAAGGACGTCGTTCTCTATCCCCTTCTTGAATATCTGCGCCAGTTCCACCGGATCAATGCCAAAGGAATAATGATGCGCCATGAAAGCGACGGTTTTTTCGTTGGTGTTGTAACCGGTATTCTCCAGATGCTTGGGGCGGATATATGACGATTCGCCGATGTTTGTCTTAATGCCCGCCGGACACAAACAGGACACCCCGATGTTATACGGCTTAAGCGCCGTGTAATAACTCTCCATGAGGTTGATAACGCCGGCTTTGGCGGCGGAATACGGCGCGCACCTTGAAGCACCCATCAAACCGCCCATCGAGGCTACGGTGGCGATATGGCCGGGGCGGCCAGACTTAATCATCCGCGGCACAAAGGTCACCATGCCGTTGATGACTCCGCCCAGGCAAATCCCCACCACAAAGTCATAATCTTCAAACGTAGAGGCTTCCGCCGGGCCGAAGGCGTTCACTCCCGCCGTATTGAACAACAACTGGGGCGGCCCACCGAACACCTCTTCTACCTCATCGGCGGCTTTGGTGTAGGCTTTTCTATCGGTTATATCCAGCTTGATAAAATGAACCCGCGCGTTCTTGCCTTTAAAATACGCTTTGGCTTCATCTAAATGGTCCTGGCGGATATCGGCGATAACGATTTTACAGCCCGCCTCGGAAAATACTTTAGCCTGTCCCAACCCTGCCCCGGAAGCACCGCCGGTAATAAATGCCACCTTATCTTTAAAGTCTTTCATAACTCCCTCCCGATATATCGTTATCTAGAGTATTATAAATAGTAACATTTTGCAACTATTTTATTGTTATATCATTTTCCGAGTTTTTTCTTCAACTCGTGGAGTTTGTTAAGAGCTTCCAGCGGGGTAAGGGAATCGACATCAAGCGCGTCCAGAGCCTTTTCCAGTTCCGACTTTTCACCGAAGAGAGGTATCTGGGCAGTTGGCTCTTTGGGGGATTTTGAGGGCTTGGGCTGCTTGCCGTCGCTCTCCAGTTCGTTCAGGACTTCCCGGGCGCGGTGGAGTACCGCTTTGGGCAATCCCGCCAGTTGCGCCACATGAATGCCATAGCTTTTATCAACGCCGCCCGGCACAATTTTATGCAGGAAGATAACGTGCCCCGCTTCTTCTATCACGGCGACGTTGAAGTTTTTAACACGGGGGAGGTGGGCGGCTAAAGCGACCATCTCGTGGTAGTGGGTGGCAAAGACTGTCCGCGCGCCGAGCCCTTTATAGTCGTGAATGTACTCCGCCACCGCGCGGGCGATAGACAGCCCGTCGTAAGTGCTGGTGCCCCGCCCTATTTCGTCGAGGATGAGGAGGGAACGGGAGGTGGCATTATTCAAGATATTGGCGGTTTCCACCATCTCCACCATGAAGGTGCTTTGTCCGGCGGCAAGGTCGTCACGGGCGCCGATGCGCGTAAAGATACGGTCAACGATGCCGATGCGAGCGGAGGAGGCGGGGACAAAGCTGCCGATTTGCGCCATCAGGACGATTAAGGCTACCTGCCTTAAGTAGGTGGACTTGCCCGACATGTTAGGCCCGGTAAGGACGATAAGCTGGGCATCATCGTTAGACAGGTAAATATCATTGGGGACAAATGAACCGTCCGTCAGGCTTCTTTCAACAACGGGGTGCCGTCCCTGTTTGATATCAATAATGTTGCCTTCATCCAGCAAAGGGCGGATGTAGTTATTATGCACAGCAACCTCGGCTAAAGAGGTGAAAGCGTCCAGATGGGCCAGGGCGCTACCCAGCGCTAAAATACCATCGCTTTCCGCGGCTATTTGGCGGCAGACACGGCGGTATAAATCCGTCTCCATCTGCTCAATGCGGTCACGGGCGTTGAGAATCATAGACTCGTACTCTTTAAGTTCCGGCGTGAAGAAACGCTCGCCGTTAACGAGGGTTTGCTTACGGATATAGTCCTCCGGCACCTGGTTGAGGTTGGCATTGGAAACCTCGATGTAATAACCGAAAACGTTATTAAAGCCCACCCTCAAGTTCTTGATGCCGGTGCGCTCGCGCTCCTTAAGCTCCAATCCGGCGAGGTATTTCTTGGCGTTGCCGGATACTTCGCGGAGGTTGTCCAGCTCTTCGGAAAAGCCGTGCCTGATAACTCCACCCTCACCTAAAGACGAGGAAGGTTCGTCAACGATGGCTTGAACGATTATGTCGATGGGGGTTTGGAGGGGCTTAAGCTCATCCTTCACCCAATTAATGGCAGTATCTGCCTCCCCATCACGATATCCTTCGCTACGCTCAGGATGACAACTCAAGATTTCTCGTATTTTAGGTATCGCTTCTAAAGAGCGGCGGAGCGTAACCAGCTCGCGGGGGATGGCGATTTCACTGCGGATGCGGTTGATAAGGCGTTCCAGGTCGGCGACGTTTTTGAGGATGTCTATAATCTGCCGCCGCTCCAAGGCGTGATTGGTAAACCATTCGATGGCATCAAGGCGCTTGTTTAGTTCCTCAATATCCAGCAAGGGCTGGCCGAGCCACTTTCTTAAGAGCCGCCCGCCCATAGGGGTTTTAGTGGCATCGAGGACGGAGAGCAAAGAGCCCTCCAACGAACCGGAACGCGCGCCGTGGAAAATCTCCAGGTTGCGTTGGGTCTGCTCGTCAAGGGCCATGTAGTTATCGGTGGTGTAAGTGGTTAAGTGAGTGAGTTGCCCCCCGACGGCCTTTTGCGTCTCGCCGATGTAGTAGATGATAGCACCAGCGGCGCGGATAGCTAAAGGCAGGTTGGCGCAGCCATAGCCCTCTAAAGTAGCCACGCTAAAGTGGTCGAGGAGGGATAAACGGGCAACCTCAAGGTCGAAGCGGTAGCCATCCAGCCGGGTGATATTGGCGTCAATCTCCAAGGCGTCAAGGTCAGCGTTTTCCGAGGCAATGACCTCGGAGGGGTTGAGGCGCTGAAGCTCGGTTTTGGCGCGGGCTAAAGGCAACTGGGTAACAGCAAACTCGCTGGTGGTGATGTCCACATAGGCGAGGCCGACCTCCCCTTCTCCCACCGCCAGGCTGACGAGGTAGTTGTTGGTCTTGCTATCGAGGAGGTTAGGCTCAACGATGGTGCCGGGAGTCACCAGGCGGACGACATCCCGCTCCACCAGCCCTTTAGTCTCGCCGGGCTTGGTTAATTGCTCGCAGATGGCGACTTTGTAGCCGCGGTTGATGAGCCTGGCGAGGTAGCCATCCAAAGCGTGGTACGGGATGCCGGCGAGGGGAATCTTGTTGCCTTTGCCCATCTCGCGCGAGGTGAGGACAATCTCAAGTTCCCGCGAGGTGATGCGGGCATCTTCGTCGAAGGTTTCATAGAAGTCGCCGAGGCGAAAGAGGACGATGGCGTGGGGGTACTGCTTCTTGATGCGGAGGTACTGGCGGCGGATGGGGGTGACGTCATCTTTCATGGTAAGACTATTGTAGCAGATAAACGTAAAAGGTTAAATTATTGATTCGTTTAAAAATTTTTTTTATTTTTACGTTCAGATTGGCTGATTGGTTATTTGTATTATGTAAATTATGTTGTTAAGGTAATAATGCACTAAGGCATGGTAATGATACATGGAGGAAAAGGGGCGGGTAAAGGGGATTTTGACGGGGTTGGGATGAGGGTAAGAGGAGAAGTAGTTTTTACCCCCTCACCTTAATCCTCTCCCGCAAGGGGAGAGGAAATCTACTGTATTCCAGCCTGACCCATTCGCCAAGTTCAGGTTAAAGCTGGAATGACAATAAAGTAAGTCAAAGATTTAGATTGCCACGTCGCCAGGCTCCTCGCAATGATAATAATAAAAACCCCCTTATTCCCCCTTTACAAAAGGGGGAGGCTAATACACTTGTATTGACCAAATGTGGTATCATTATCTGGAAGAAATATGAAAATCAGTGTTGTTTTACCGGCCTGCAATGAGGAGCAATTCCTTGCGAAAACACTCGAGTCGCTCAAGGACCAAACATATAAAGGCGATTATGAAATTGTAGTCGTGGACAACTGCTCCACCGACAAGACGGCGCAGATTGCCAAGGGCTTTGGCATAAGGGTCATCAGCGCCAACGAGGAAAGAAACGTCACCTACGCCCGCCAGATGGGAGTGGACGCTACCGACGGAGACATCATCGTGCAGGCGGACGGCGACACGCTGTATCCCCGCCACTGGCTGGAAAAGATAGCCAAGAGGTTTGAGGAGCACCCGGAAGCCGTAGCACTATCGGGCAGATTTCTTTACCGCGACCACTTCTTGTGGGCGTTCATCGAGCTGAACCTGCGCAACTGGATGAATAAAATATCGGCGGCGTTTTTCAAACGTCCGTTTTTAGTCTGCGGCGCCACCTTTGCCTTCCGCCGCGAGGCTTTTTACCGGGTGGGGGGCTACAGAAATATAGCTTATTCCGCCGACCAGCACGGCATCACCTCCAGATTCCGCAAGATAGGGACAATACTCTACGACAGCGACATTATCGTGCTGACATCGGCACGGAGCGTGCAGCAGCCATGGTTTGTGCTGCTGGGGGCGGTGTTAGCCAACCTGGCGCGGCTGATGCTGGATTACAGCCTCAACCTGTTCTCCGCCAAACCCAAAGCGCGCCCGACAAGCATGAAAAAGAAGCTGGTCGCAGCGTTCTGCGCAATGCTGGCGTGCTTTATAGGATTCGCCTGCTACGGCTACTTCTCGCCGGTTTCGCCCGTCTTCGGGCAAGTGTATTACGCCGGCGACGGTTCGGAGAAAGTGGTGGCTCTGACCTTCGACGATGGGCCCAACGGCGAATATACACAGCAGATACTAGCGATACTCGACAATTATGACATAGACGCCACCTTCTTCTGCATCGGCGCCAACGTGGAGCTATACCCGGAAATAGCGATGCAAATATTAGCGGAGGGGAGTGTGCTGGGCAACCATACCTACAGCCACGATGCCAATCACGCTTTAACCACACAGGGCGAACGCGACCTGGAAAAAACACAGGATGTAATTTACAGCGTCACGGGCGTTTGGCCGCACCTGTTCCGCCCGCCGCACGGTAAAAAGACCCCCTGGGAACTGGACTGCCTGAAAGAAAACGGCATGATTGAAATAACCTGGAGCGTTTCCTACAACGACCAGGTGATAATGGGCACCGACCTGCAAGCCTATGCTCAAACGTTTGCCAATAACATCGTAAAGAGGGTCTCGGCGGGGAGCATTATTTTACTGCACGACGGCTACGGGCTGGAACACGACACCTTCAAATCCGACCGCACGCTGACGATACTGGCGCTGCCGCTGATAATCGAACAACTGCAAGCCCAGGGCTACCACTTTGTTACCGTCCCGGAAATGCTTGACGTTCCGGCCTACAACGAGGCTGGTTAATGGATTGGCTCCAAAACTTTCTACAGAGTATCGTTGATTTTACCGCTACTCTCGATCCCCGGATGGCACTTTTACTCCTCGTCATTTGCTGCATCGGGGAGGCTGGATTAACCGTTCCGCTGCTGCTGGAATTCATCTGGCTTAACGTAGGCCTTAACTTAGGCGCGGGGCAACTATCATTCTGGCACATGCTGGGGCTGTGGTTTGCCGCCCAGGTAGGACGCCAAATAGGAGCGGTCATCCTTTATCACGTTGGCTACCTGGTGATGCCGGCGATTAAAGCCCTCTATCATAAAGTGCATCTGGACCGCGCTTTTGACAAACTAATGTCTAGAGCCGGCGCCGTTAAAAATATTAACCTCACTTCTCCGTTCTCTATAGCCCTAGCCAGGCTGGTGGGAATGAGAATCCCCATGACGCTTTTCCTGGCGGCGAAAAAGAAACCCTGGATGCTTGCCGCCGGCGTGTTTATCGCCAGTATGATATTCGACGGATTGTTTATATTCATCGGGGCGGTGTTCGGGCTAACGATAGATGATTATAAGAACTTCAATCCTCTTTATACCGTAGGGATTACGCTCGGCTTGCTGGCAGTTATTTACCTATTGAATTTCCTCATAAGATTCATCATTAAAAAACGGCAGAAAGCCTTACAGCCGGTTGAAGAACAAGTGGAAGAAAAGCCCAAGAAGAAAAAGGCTAAGCCTTCAAGTCGCCGGGGATAATAGAGTGCATCACGGCATCGCAGGCTTTACCGTACATCACCAAACGATTCCTTAAGATACCTTCTTTTTTGGCGCCGGACTTGAGCGCCGCCCTTAAACTCTTTTTATTGCCGACGGCGACCAGAACCTCAACACGGGTCAGACCTATAACGTCGAACGCCCATTTGGCGAGGAGACGGGTGGCGGCGGGGGCAATGCCCTCCCCGATGCGGCTGGTGCGTACCCAGTAGCCAAGATTAGCATGGCGCATTGTTTTAACGACACCGCTAATGCCGCAACCGCCGATGAAAGAGCCGTCTTTAGCATCGAAGATGCCGAAGTCGTAGGCGATGCCCTGCTTCCATTCTTTATCGCGTTTATTAAGCCATTCGCGGGTTTCTTTAATGTTGTAATTGGGGTGGGCAAAGGGCAGCCAAGCGCCCATTTCCTTAAGCGATTCGCGGATAGCCCGATGGATATCATCCACATCGTTCTTTTGATAGGGGCGGAGGAGGATTTTACCATCGGTCAGGGTGGTTTTTTTACGGTCGGGGTTGGGATTTGTCATAGATATATGTTATATGGAGGAGACGCGGAGTGTCAATTGAGTAGTTGGGGGAGAAGACGGAGATAGAGATTGCCACGTCGCTACGCTCCTCGCAATGACGGAGAAGAAACGAGATCCTTCGTTGCACTCAGGATGACAGGGAATAAGTGTGAGCTTGATAAATAAGCCTTGAATAAATAGCCAAAAAAATGCTAAAGTTTAAGAGATGCAGGCAAGAATCCACGTGAGAGAAAATAAGCGGGAGGTAGCTGTTTCCGTTTAATGCGGCGGCGGCTTTTTTGGTATAGATGACTGAAAAAATCAAACTCACCATTGATGGAACCCCGGTAGAAGTTGATAACGGTATTACAGTGCTCCAGGCGGCACAACGCGGGGGAATATATATTCCCACCCTTTGCTACCACCCGGATTTACAGCCCTACGGCGGATGCCGCTTATGCATCGTGGAGATTGAGAAAATGCGGGGACTCCCAACAGCCTGCACGACGCCGGCGACCGAGGGCATGGTCGTTACGACGAAGTCGGAGAAGCTGCAGGAGTTAAGACAGTCGTTTTTGGAGTTAATCCTTACCGAGCACCCTAACGCGTGCCTGACCTGCGAGCGGCGGGAGAGGTGCGAACCCAACGACGTTTGTTTACGCGAGGTAGCGGTCAACGAGCGTTGCGTCACCTGCCCGAAGAACAAGAACTGCGAACTGCAGGACCTGGTGGATTATATAGGCATCAGCAAGGAATTGCCGCTGCCGTATAAATACAAGAATCTACCGGTTGATTTTGACAGAGAACCACTGATACAGCGTGATTATAACTTATGCGTCTTATGCGGACGCTGTGTGCAGATGTGCCAGGACGTGCGTGGCATCGGGGCAATAGGCTTTGCGATGCACGGGCACGATACGGTGGTCGGCACGGCATTTGATAGACCGCTGCAGGACGGCGGCTGCCGCTTTTGCGGCGCATGTATCCAGGTTTGCCCGACAGGGGCACTGGTGGACGCCTCGGCGGCTTACAAGCCGGATGCCAACTGGATGGAGACGGCGATACCGTGCCGTCATGCCTGCCCGGCAGGTATCAACATCCCGCTCTACGTTTACCTCATCGGGCAGGGTAAGTACCAGGAAGCGCTGGCGGTTATCAGGGAGAAAGTACCCTTCCCGGGGACGCTGGGGCGTGTTTGCATCCACCCCTGTGAGGAAGCCTGCCGCCGCTGCCAGGTAAACGACCCGATTTCCATCAAGTTCTTAAAGCGTTTTGTAGCAGACCAGGATAAGGGGTTGTGGCAAAAGAACGCAACGAAACTACGCGCCACCGGCAAAAAGGTGGCGATTATAGGGTCGGGCCCAGCGGGATTGACAGCCGGATATTATTTAGCCAAAGCGGGACACAGCGTAACCGTATTCGAGCAGTTCTCTAAAGCGGGCGGGATGATGCGCGTGGGTATACCGGACTACCGCCTGCCGCCAGAAATTCTCGACGGGGAAATAGACGTTATAAAGAAAGCCGGCGTGGACATTAAACTGAACTCGAAGGTCGAATCCATTGACGACCTGTTCAGCAAGGGCTACGACGCCGTATTCGCGGCGCCGGGGGCGCACCGCGGGCAGACATTGCGCGTTGAGGGTGAAGACCTGCCGGGCGTTTACGACGGCGCTTCATTCTTAAGAGATATCAATTTGGGAAATAAGGTAGATGTGGGCACACGGGTAGCGGTGATAGGGATGGGCAACGTAGCTATTGACAGCGCGAGGGTGGCTTTGCGGCTGGGGGCTAAAGACGTCCACATCATCTACCGCAGGACGCGCGCCGAAGCCCCTGCCAGCCCGGAAGAAGTGGAAGCCGCTTTAGAAGAAAACATCAAGATAGACTTTTTAACCGGCCATGTTAAGGTGACCAAGAAAGGCAACGGATTGGTACTGACCTGCCAGCGCATGGAGCTGGGTGAACCGGACGAAAGCGGACGACGCCGACCGGTGCCGGTTAAGAACAGCGAATACGACGTGGAATACGACGTTATTATCGGCGCCATAGGGCAGGTGCCGGAGATACCCGAAGGCTTTAAGGTTAAGTCGGAATGGAACAGGATTACCGCCGACACCAAGACGATGGCGACCAGCCGTAAAGGCGTATGGGCGGGCGGCGACGCCGTCAGCGGCCCGGCTTCAGTTATCGAAGCGATTCAAGCGGGGCGCAAAGCAGCCAGCGCCATGGATAAGTTCCTGGGCGGCAACGGCAACATCGAAGAAATTTTAACAAGCGAACGAAGGATTAACGCGTGCGCGGGCATTACCGCCGAGGACTTCGCCAAACAAAAGCGCGTAGAGATGCCGCACCTGCCGGCGGAAAAAGTCGTTAACAACTTCATCGAGGTGGAGACAGGGCTGGTTGAAGACGGAGCCATTGCCGAAGGCAACAGGTGCTTCCAGTGCGGCTTCAGGGCGCAGATAACACCGGCGCCAAGGCCCCCGGTTAAGGCTAAAAGAACCGACGTGCCCGTTTAGATTATTCCACCCCAAAAACAGATTTTTATTTTTCGGCGGGTCATGCTATCCTTATTTCAATAGGATAAAAACATGACCACCCAGCAAAACGCTTCCGTCAACAAAAACATCATCCTCATCGTTGCCACAACCACGGCTTTCATCCTGCCATTTCTCGTAGCTTCCATCAACGTCGCCCTGCCGGTAATGGGACGACAGTTCAACATGGACGCGGTAGTGATGAGCTGGGTCAGCACATCTTATTTCCTCGCCATAGCGATAGTGCAGGTGCCGCTGGGACGGCTCGCCGACATCTTCGGGCGGAGGCGGTTGTTCATCATCGGGCTGGTGATAGCAACGCTGGCATCGTTTGCCGGGGGATTCGCCAATTCCGTACCGCTACTGATAGTCTCGCGGGTTTTCCAGGGGCTAGGCTCGGGGATGACGTTCAACAACAGCGTGGCGATATTAACATCGGTGTTCTCGCAACAGGAAAGAGCTAAAGCGCTGGGCATCAGCCAAGCGGGAACGTATTTAGGATTATCTTTGGGGCCACTAATCGGGGGGCTGTTGACCGACCACCTGGGGTGGCAAAGCATCTTCTTCTTGAGCGGGGGGCTGGGGGTATTGCTGGTGATACTGGCCTTCGTGGGGATAAGGGCAGAGTGGCAGGAAGCCAAGGGCGAAAAGATAGACGTCATCGGGGCGGTTGCTTACGTATTTTCCATAGCGCTGTTCATGTACGGCTTTTCCAGCCTGCCGACGACGCTAGGTTTTATCATGTTCGGGGCGGGGACAGCGGGGCTACTCTTCTTTGTATGGTGGGAGGCGAGGGTAAAGAGCCCTATTTTAGACCTGACGCTGTTCGCGAAAAACCCGATATTCATGTTCTCCAACGTAGCGGCGCTGGTAACTTATATTTCAACGTTCGCGGTGAACTTTTTATTAAGTCTGCATTTGCAGTACATCAACGGGATGGACCCGGGGCAAGCAGGCGTCGTGCTGATAGCATCGTCGGTAGTGATGACGATTTTCACAGTGCTAGCCGGGTGGATATCCATAAAATTCGCACCCCGGCTGGTGGCGACGGTAGGCATGGCAATCAACTGCGTGGCGCTGATAATGCTGATATTCCTGGGGAACAACACGCCGCTGTGGTATATCATTATGGCGCTGGCTATTTACGGCATGGGCATCGGGTTGTTCGTGTCGCCGAACACGAATGTGATAATGAGTTCGGTGGAAAATAAGGTGCTGGGGGTGGCTTCGGGGACGCTAGGGACAATGCGCACGGCAGGCATGATGTTGAGTATGGGCGTTATGATGATACTGTTCTCCGTGTACATCGGGGACGCAGAGATTACGCCGGTTTATTACCCACAGTTCCTGACGAGCGTCAAGGTGGGCTTCATCATCTTTGCGGCACTGGCATTCGTCGGGGTGATAGCGCAAATGGTGGCAAGGCGGTCGGGCAAAGCGTCGCCCGGTAAAGTCTAGCGTGCTATAACAGCACAGCGAAATGGAGGCCAAGATGAAGATTGGATTTATCGGGGTGGGGCAAATGGGGCGGCACATGGCGCGGAACGTGATGGAGGCGGGGTACGATTTAACGATATACGACGCGGTGAAAGAAGCCGCCGCACCGCTTTTGGAAAAGGGCGCCAAGTGGGCGGACACGCCTAAAGATATGGCACAACAGTGTAATGTAATCTTATCCAGTTTGCCGACGCCGCAAATCGTGGAGGAAGTGGTTTACGGCGAAAACGGGCTTTTAAAGGGGTGGAAAGAGGGGGATATTTACGTAGATATGAGTACCAATTCGCCGTCGTTGATGAGAAAGATAGCCGAAGACGCCGCAAAGAAAGGCGTCACGGTGCTGGACGGGCCGGTCAGCGGGGGAGTGAGGGGCGCGGAGGCGGGGTCGTTAACGATAATGGTGGGGGGCAACGCCAACGCGCTGGAGAAGGTCAATAAGGCGCTGATGGCGATGGGGCAGAAGGTAGTGCGCGTGGGCGACGTGGGGTGCGGCAACGCGGCGAAACTGGTGAATAATTTGATATCATTAGCCATCAACTCAATATCGGCGGAGGGGTTTGTGCTGGGGGTTAAAGCGGGGATAGACCCACAGGTTCTTTTAGATATAATTTCGACGAGCACCGGCGAGAACTGGTGCGCCAAGCAATACCCCAAGACGACGTTCGTGGGGAACTTCGAACCGGGCTTTAAAATCAGCCTGGCGTATAAGGACATCGGGCTGGCACTGGGGCTGGGAGAGGAATACGGCGTACCGCTGCCGGTGGGGGACGCGGTGAAGAAGGATTTGGAGGACACGATAGCGGCGGGTTACGTTGATAAAGGCGTGGACGCGGTGATACTGCCGCTGGAGAAGGCGGCGGGGGTAGAGGTGAGGACATCTAAATAACAGGAGGCAAAGATGATAGTTAATCACGTTAATGACGTTGGCGTAGTTGAAACCAAGGATGAAATAGTAAAGCAGGGTCCGGTGCACCGCAAGGAACTGGTCAGCTCTAAGGATACGGGGGGATTCAGCGTTTTGCTGGTGAGTTTCGGGAAGGGGGCGCGGTTGAACTTCCACGTGCATGATTACGAGCAGATTCTTTATGTGACCGAGGGGAAGGGCATCGTGGCGACAAAGGATGAGGAGAAGGTGGTGACGCCGGGGTCGGTGGTTTATATTGCGCCGGGAGAGGCACACTGGCACGGGGCGACGAATGATAGTACGTTCGCCCACATTTGTATGCAGAGGCCGGGAATCAGGCTGGCAGAGTAACGGAGAGGGGGCACTTAAGGCCCCCTCCCTTTTTACCTTTATAATATAGTTGGAGCTTTACTGTACTTCCGCCCTGAAGGTGGCGACGAAGTATTCGGGCCGTCCGGAGCGGGCGGGCATGCCGATGGTGTCCACGCGATAGAACTCCCAGCCCTGTTTGGCGTGAGCGTTGACGGTGGATTCGAGGTAGGCGGCTACTTCACCTTCCTGCCCAGGGGTGGCGGCGATATTCTGGGGGAGCTGTACCATCCTATAGACGTATGCCATCTTTATTCCTTTCATTATTTTATTCGCAGTTAGATAAAACTACACGTAGATTATGGCTTGCGGTGTGGGATTTTGTCAAGAGTGGGGGGAAAGGGGATGTGGGGTTTTATTGGGGAATCATTTAGTTTCGTTTTAATATGAGTATCATGGCGAAGGTAAAAAAGCCACCTCCAAGGCCGATGAGCATGCCGCTGACAAGGTGACCTAACGCACCTCCAATCCCGATACCTATTAGAATACCAGCCGCGATACAGAGTCCTCCGGTGACCATTCTATCATGAGTTTTTTTGGCGGTTTTTTCTTTGTCTTTCAATGCGGCCTCCTAGAATACGGGATAGTTTTATTGTAAGGGGGTGGGTTTTGGGTGTCAAGGAATTGGGGGGTAAGGTCTGGTTCCCGGCTTTCGCCGGGATGGTTTGGGGGAAAAGGTAACGAATGTGGAGAGGGGGATAAAGCGAGAGGGTGTGACGCCTCTCGGTGGGACTACTCCCCTGAGTTAATTCAATAGTGGATTCTGGTCTGCACCAGAATGACAGTGGGAAAAGGCGGTTGGGTAAAAGGGGATTTTCACCCTCACCTAACCTCTCCCGTCAAGGGAGAGGAATTAAAAAAAGACCCCGATGAAAAATCGGGGTCAGGTTAAACGAGTCTAAAGTGTTTGTCTAATATCAATTCTGAAACAGGTCAAGCCCTCGGCCATTAGTACGGCTAAGCTAAATACATTACTGCACTTACACATGCCGCCTATCAAACAAGTAGTCTACTTGTGGCCTTACCCGCCTTCCCGAAGGAAAGCGATGGGAGATCTCATCTTGGGGTGGGCTTCGCACTTAGATGCTTTCAGCGCTTATCCCATGATGACGTAGCTACCCAGCGATGCCCTTGGCAGAACAACTGGCACACCAGAGGTCATCCCCTCTTGGTCCTCTCGTACTAAAAAGAGCTCCCCTCAAATCTCCAAACGCCCACGGAGGATAGAGACCGACCTGTCTCACGACGGTCTGAACCCAGCTCGCGTACCGCTTTAACCGGCGAACAGCCGGACCCTTGGGACATGCTCCAGCCCCAGGATGCGATGAGCCGACATCGAGGTGCCAAACCTTGCCGTCGATGTGAACTCTTGGGCAAGATAAGCCTGTTATCCCCGGGGTAGCTTTTATCCGTTAAGCCACGGCCCTTCCACAAGGAGCCGTAGGATCACTTTGGCCGACTTTCGTCCCTGCTCGACTTGTAGGTCTCACAGTCAAGCCCCCTTATACCAATACACTCTATGGGTGATTTCCATCCACCCTGAGGGGACCTTTGCGCGCCTCCGTTACAGTTTAGGAGGCGACCGCCCCAGTCAAACTACCCGCCAGGCACGGTCCTTCTGCTTGCACAGAAGTTAGAGGCTAAATTGATTCAGGGTGGTATTTCAACGGTGGCTCCATCACGGCTGGCGCCGCGACTTCAAAGCCTCCCACCTATCCTACACAAAATAAACTCAGACTCAGTGCCAAGTTGTAGTAAAGCTCCACGGGGTCTTTTTGTCCGTCCGCGGGTAAGCCGCATCTGCACGGCTAATTCAATTTCACCGAGCCTCTCGTTGAGACAGCGCCCAAGTTGTTACACCATTCGTGCGGGTCGGAACTTACCCGACAAGGGACTTCGCTACCTTAGGACCGTTATAGTTACGGCCGCCGTTCACTGGGGCTTCGGTTCAAGGCTTCGCTTGCGCTGACCTCTCTCCTTAACCTTCCAGCACTGGGCAGGTATCACCCCCTATACTTCAGCTTACGCTTTTGCAGAGAGCTGTGTTTTTGTTAAACAGTCACTTGGGCCAATTATGTGCCACCTCATTGATAAAACAAGGCACCCCTTTTCCCGAAGTTACGGGGTAAGATTGCCGAGTTCCTTAACGAGAGTTGTCTCGATCACCTTGGGACTTTTATCCCCACCTACCAGAGTCGGTTTGCGGTACGGGCGCTGATGTTTCAAAGGCAACGAAGTTTTTCTTGGCGGCATAGGATGGGCCAGGTCGCGTTGGATTTCTCCTCAACTTCCCTCTATCTTCAGCTACAATATCCGGAGTGGATTTACCTGCCCCGGCATCGCCTAGAATAGATGACACACGATGTCCAATACGTATGCCTGGCTTGCCTGACCGCGTCCCTCCTTTGGCTCCACAACAGCGGTACGGGAATAATAACCCGTTGTCCATCGCTTACGCCTTCCGGCCTCAGCTTAGGCCCGACTAACCCTACGCGGATTAACCTTCCGTAGGAATCCTTAGGTTTTCGGTGGACGTGTTTCTCGCACGTCTTGCGCTACTCATGCCGGCATTCTCACTTCCCATTGCTCCACAGTTCCTCACGGAACAGCTTCACAGCTAATAGGAACGCTCCCCTACCCCTCCTTCTTGCGAAGGAAGCCATAGCTTCGGTGACAGGCTTAAGCCCCGTTGGATTGTCGGCGCACAACCACTAAACCAGTGAGCTATTACGCATTCTTTAAAGGGTGGCTGCTTCTGAGCCAACCTCCTGGCTGTCTGTGCAATTAAACTTCCTTTCCCACTTAGCCTGTTCTTGGGGACCTTAGCTGATGGTCTGGGCTGTTTCCCTTTTGACAACGGAGCTTATCCCCCGCTGTCTCACTCCTAGGTTCTGAGTTAATGGAATTTGAAGTTTGGTTGGAGTTAGTAAGCTACTCGCCCCTTAGTCCATCCAGAGCTCTACCTCCATTAACGAACACCTAAGGCTGCACCTCAATGCATTTCGGGGAGAACCAGCTATCACCGGGTTCGTTTGGCATATCACCCCTATCCACAGCTCTTCCAGTAGCTTTGCAACGCTAATTAGTTCGGACCTCCACTCCGATTTTATCGGAGCTTCATCCTGGCCATGGATAGCTCACCCGGCTTCGGGTCTAATCTATGCGACTCTATTTCGCCCTATTAAGACTCGCTTTCGCTATGGCTCCATCACTTAATGACTTAACCAGCCACATAAATTAACTCACCGGCTCATTCTTCAATAGGCACGCTATCATCCCGGTAAACCGGGACTCTAACTGCTTGTAAGCATACGGTTTCAGAAACTATTTCACTCCCCTCCCGGGGTTCTTTTCACCTTTCCCTCACGGTACTGGTTCACTATCGGTCATCAAGGGTATTTAGCCTTACCCAGTGGGCTGGGTAGCTTCCCACAGGATTCCTCGTGTCCCGTGGTACTCAAGAACAGGTTAGGAGCTTACCCCTTTCGTTTACTGGACTATCACCGTCTGTGGTGGCCCTTTCCAGGGACCTTCAACTAGGGTTGGGTTTGTAACTCCTTGACTTATTCCAGGTTTAGTCAGACCTGTCTTACGACACCTGGTAAACATAGGCCCTGACGCCGTTAGGTTTACCGGGTTTAGGCTGTTCCCCGTTCGTTCGCCACTACTAAGGGAATCAATTTCTTTCTATTTTCCTCGGGGTACTGAGATGTTTCACTTCCCCCACTTACCTCCAGCCAGTCTATGTGTTCAACTGGCGGTGATTCCGTTTTACGGAACCGGGTTGCCCCATTCGGGTATCTCCGGATAAACTTGCTAGACAGTAACCCGGAGCTTATCGCAGTCTCGCCACGCCCTTCTTCGGCCCTTGATGCCAAGGCATCCACCGTATGCCCTTAACGCTTGACCTGCTTCAGGTTTGATACTAGATACATTTTTACAGATGAATTGTTTTGACACTTTGGCTCGTTGATATTCAGTTTTTAAGGTGCGGAAGGCAAAAGAAAAGGTCTGGCGGTTTTTGCCCACCAGACCAAGTTGTCTGGTTTGTTTACCACCAGGGGGAACTTACTATGTGTATGCCTTCTTCATATGCAGATATAATAATATCACCTGGCGTTTGTGTTTGTCAATAAGATTTGTGGGGTTTTGGAGGAGATTTTTGGGAGATAAATTCTTTAAAAAGGTGGATTATGATACCTTACCCCCTTATCCCCCTCTCCAAACGGGTTTTTGTGCAGTATTTCTTCTTGATTTTGTTTGGAGAGGGGGAGGTTAGGAGAGAGGGGCTGGCGCCCCTCTCCGCAAGCTACTCCCCTAAAAATAACATTTTTATTTAATTTTACTTGATTTATACCAACAAACTAATGCACCCGCTATACCGATACCAACAAGTCCCCAACCAAATCCAAAAGCTTTAGGAATATCAGCTGCTGTCAAGGTCAATACTAATCCAGTTAAAACATATGAACCAGAAAAAGCGGCGATACTTATTAGTGTACTTCTTTTGTTTTCTTTTTCCAGATTCACTAATTTTGACTTAATTTCATCAATAACACTCGTTGTTACTGTTTCAATATTCAATGCAGTCTTGATTTCATCTAGTTTTTGTTCAAGCTGTTCATTAGTTGGTTGTTCAGGCATTTTCCACCCCCATATTTATGTTAATAGTAATTATAGTTCGCGTGTAAAGTACAAAGCAATAGTAAATGCTTTAAAAAGGAAGTGTTTTTCCCCTTCACCTAACCTCTCCCGCGAGGGGAGAGGAGATAAAAATGGTGAATTTTACCACAATTCGCCTTCACGCCATTCGGCGGAGAGGGGGGAAGCGAGGTTAAAGGGAGGGGTTTTGGGGAGGGTAAGGACCATGACGCCGTGTTCATCCGGCGTGGGCATGAATGTGCCGTCTTTCAGGCGGATAGAGAGGGGCCCTTGCCATAACTGCCAGCCTACCGTTTGATATAAATGCTGCGAACCGCCGGTGCAAAGGCCGCCAATGTCATAATCCTTGATTTCTTCGGTGATGCGGCGCATGACGGCGGAGGCATAACCGCGGCGGCGGTATGCGTGGTCGGTGGCGACAGCTTCTACAAAGGCGGTGCACCAGAGAGATTTATCACCGCTTTGGAGCCAGCGCGTAACCCACAAGGCGTGGGTGACTAATTTACCGTCAACGCGCCCGAGGACATGGACGGCATCGTGAAAAGTAGGTAGTAAGTGAGTCAAATCCCTCTCATACGCATGGTTACACAGCGTGAGGATTTCTGCGGGCTCGCCAACGGAGAGGTCAGTGCACTTTTTTACTTCTAAGTAAAGACTGTCAGACGGCATAATATCAAAATTATGTTACAGGCACGAACGAAAAGCAAATGTTAATCTATGTTTCTCTATGTTATAATTTACTCGTATTTTTATGCTTAAACAGACGATTAATGATTTAGTTTCAAAAGCCATCGGGAAGGCGCAGAAGGAAGGGAAGCTGCCGGCTTTTGACGCGCCGGAAATCATCATCGAGCACCCACAAAATGCAGGGCACGGTGATTATTCCTGCAGCGTGCCGTTAAAGCTGACCAAAGTTGCCAAGATGAAGCCGATGGACATCGCCAAGGAGATTATCGCGTGCATGCCGCCCTCCCGGGAGATAGAGAAGGCGGACATAGCGCCGCCGGGATTCATCAACTTTACGCTTAAAGAAGATTGGCTGGCGGGGCAGGTGGATGAGGTTTTAAAGAGCGGTAAGGCGTACGGGAATATTGACACCGGCAAGGGGCAAAAAATCCAGATTGAGTTCGTCAGCGCGAACCCTACCGGGCCATTGCACGTGGGGGCAGGACGCGGGGCAGTTATCGGCAGCACATTATGTAACG
>JAQTMM010000013.1 GCA_028714335.1 Dehalococcoidales bacterium | reverse complement strand
GTCGTCACGGGGTTTGCCTTCAATCAGGTTGACGTACTGAGAGTACTTGTCAAATACTTCACGGTAAGGCAGGTTGGTGAAATCAATCGGCTCGTTTTCCATGAGTCCCAGGTAAACATTCTCGTAAAAGGCCGGGTGTTCAATCAAATACCAATCGTCTTCGTACCATGACAGCCTGTCCCCGTTCTTGTCCCTGGCCCAGTCCTTGGGGATACCCGTGGCTAAAAGTGAGTAATAGCTTACGTACCTGTCCACGTACTCATCGGGTACGTACATCCCGTAGGCATCGCGCCGGATTTCAGCGGCGCCGAAGTCGGTTAGTTTGCCGTCCTTTATCCTTAAACTTTCCCGTGCCTTATCTCTGGCCTTCACGTCCTCGACATAAAACTCGGATTTGTTGTCCCCCAGTCCTGCCAGACGGTCAAAGTCCTGTTGATATTGGTCATAAAGGTCGTCATAGGCTACGTTAGGTACTTTCTCCGGCAGGTCTATGCCGGTTATCTCGTGCATGGCCTGGGCAAAGTCAGGATTATCAATCAGGAACCTGTCCCTGCGCTTGCCCTTTTGTGGAAGTTCGTTGTATTCAACGTAGGTTTCTATTTGGTCTGAAACAAACTTCTCACCGCCCGGGCCGGATGCCTGGTAAGCGTCCCTGCGCCTGCGGTCAAGGCGATACTCCTCATTATCGGCAAGGTACTCATCACGTAACCGGGCCTGCTCGGAAGCATCAACGTTTTTAATAGCATCATACTCCGCGTCCTCTTTGCGGTATTTTACGTCAATGCGCCAGATAGGTATTTGAGACTCGTCTATTTCATCAAGGGTATTTTCTCCCCACGCCTCGCTCATACGCCAAGTATTATAATCAGGGTTGTCTACCCTATACAGCATGGCTTCCGCAGAGGTAGAACCTCGCCCTGGCTCGTCCAGAATGTTCATGTACTCAAGGTGAGCGTTAATCAAAGTATCCGGCGTGGGATTTTCCAGGGTCCCCTTTTCAATAGCGTCAACCCTGCGCATATCCTGTACCCACTCTGGATTATCGGCATATAGTTCTTTTATCTTTGCCGCTCTATCCTCGTCAGAATCAATGTAGTTCACCGAATCCTTATCGGAGTAGGAATCTCTAAGGTCGTAGAGGTTACGGTGCTCTATTTTGAGTTTTAGGGCTTGCGGTGAGGCTTCAATAGGTTCTCGGCCAAGAAATTCCCTTACCCCGTCATTTTCCAGTAGAAGCATCTGTGTTTCCCATGAGTTCCATCCCGTCTTTTCACCGATGTCAAGGTACTGGAAATACTCTTTGGCGTATTCCTTGGGGATGAAGGTGTTTTCCGGTAGCGCAGACGCGGGTATACCCAGTGTATCAATCAGCTTCATGGCTTCGTTGTAGGCGTTGAGTGTGTAAATCTTTTCCTGCCCCCATATTGCTAACTGTGCGTTGTCCCGCGCATGGGTTTTCAACCACTCGGTACGGGGATTTAAAGACATTTCAGGGTGGTCAGTTATAAACTGCTTGCGGCCCGCAATATCCAGTGATTCATATTCAAGAAGTAGTTTATATTGTTCCGGTGTGATATTTCCCAGGTATGCGCGGGGGTTGAGTTCGTCGAAATCTTTAAGCTCTACCTGAGATGTAATTTTTAAACGCGCCTGCCATTGTTGATAGTACTGCGCAAACGTCCACGTAAGGGTATTGTCCTTTTCGATGTCGTCAACAATTTCGTATAGTTTCTTGTTGGGTAGGGATTCAAGAACGTCTTTGGCAATTACCATTAACCCCCACGCCTCCGCGCGTGCATCGAACCCGTTTTTCTGCGTGATGTCGGTTGGTAAGGTCTTTTTAAACATCTCCAAATATTTAGTGTTCAAGTCTTTCATGTTAGAAATTTCCGGCACTTTATCCAGGGCGGCGTTGGGGTTATCTTTCTGTAGCCCTAAGTCCTCGGCCTCGGTTGTTGCCTTTTGATTAAGTTCCGGCTTTGCTTCTTCCAGCGCCCACTTACTGAAAATGAGTTGGCGCAGGTCGCCACTCCTGAGTGCGCGTTCAATCTGTATCAAGTACGGGGTGGGAATACCGGCAAGTTCCCCTGCGGGTTTAGCAAAGGATTCCATAAGCGCAATCCAATCCTCCGCCGTAACCTCTGTATACGGGTCTTCACCAATATTCCAGGTCTTGCTTGCCTTCTGGATAAATGAAAGCACGTCCTTTACCGGGGCCATTACTGGTGTAGGTTGATAGTCAAATGTCTCTCCGATTATCCAGTCGTTAACTGTCTGCGATATCTGCCCAAAAAACAGAAGGTCGTTTACAGGCGCAAGTGCTACATCTGTCAACTCCCTATCCTTACGCCATTTAAACCCACTTTGTATCAGGGTAAAGATAGCCGGCAGTATAACCCACGCCAGCAATATATTTGACATCGCCTTGACTCTGGAACCGCGCCCGTACTGCAAGTTCCTGATATTGTTGGCGATGAGGCGGAAGTATTTATTGGGTTGGCTCTGGAACATGGTCAGGAGTTTCCAGAACGTACCTCCCCGTTGCCATGTAGAAAGTGTGTCAATGCTGGATGTATTCTGTGTCCGATCGGTGGCGTCATTGGCTTCTGCAATCGCCTGCTCGCTCGTTAGCCCGTTCTTTAACCCGGTATGATATTTAGCCCACCATCCCTGAAGCACCCCGAACTTATCGCCAAGCGTCATCAGGAAATAGAATTTGTTGGAGAGGTTGGCTTGGCCCATGAAGTTCTTGTACGCGTCCCCGGCCATAGCCACTTTCATATCACGTTCAAACCCACCCTCGTAACGCTCTTTGATGTAGGATACTTTTTCCATCATCCACGTAAAGTGTTCTAGGGGATGCGACCAGAAGTCGGCCACACCGGATACGAAATCCCCTACCTTCATATCCGTAAGGTAGGCGAACACAGTCGGTATCTGTTGCAGCGCGATAGCAGGTTTTAATCCGATAACGGCCTTGGCAAAATTAGCTCTCGCCTTATCGAAGAAATGAACGTTTAAGGCTTTATCTACGCCGCCGCGGGCGAAGTCCTGAATATAAGAGTCTATCTGATTCAGAACGTCCTTGCCGTGGTATTGATAAAATGCGTTACGCACGTCCTTGTTAGAAAATATTGTTCGCAGTTCTTTCATCGCCTGCGACCAGTTGATAAAGTGTTCCATCTGGATGATGTGGTTAATGAAGGCTTTATCGGCATCCACCTGTTTAAGAGTCTGGATATTCTTTATGCGTGATTTTAGTGACTTGTTTGAAACCGATGCCCACCTTGCCATTTCTCTATACACAAGTTGCTGTTCCGGCACCTTCGCGTCAAAGTCACGGGATATCGGAGAATAATTCGGATTATGCGCCAGGTCGATTCCGTAAATAGAGCGATAGACCTTGTTCACGTCATTGTAATACTGTTGATAGAACTCCATCTGATAATCCGCCCACGCCTTTTCTTTTACTGTGAGCTTATTGGTTATTGCGTCCTTGATTTCCTGCGTCCAGTACATCCCATTTTCAAAGGTTTCATCAAGGCTTGGGTCTTTAAATTCCTGATATTTTTTCATCATCTCCGCCCGGGTCATTTCCAGGGTGATTGTTTGCTTATTTCCCTTCTCATTAGTGATAGTGAACTCACCCACTTTGACTTTCTCACTGGAAAGTATGTTGAGGATTTTATTAAGTTGCCAGTTCTTTTTAACCCCGAATATCTCTTTAGCTTTTGCCTGTACGGTTGCTGATATTCGCTGCATGCGCCCATTTTCCGCGTCCCTTGCCCTCATCACGATAGACCCGAACTTGCTTAATGCGCTCTGGAACGGCTGGGATTTGGAGAGTTTGCTTGCTTTATCCAGTAAATCCTGCCACCCATATTGACGGTTAACAAGCCGGTCTATGGCACTGGCTTTCGGCACCGCCGCTTCACTGGCTAAGGATTCAGTACCGGGTTTAAGACCTTTCCCACCTGTGACGGTATCAATTACGGTATCGCGCACACTGTTCATGCGCGCCGTGAACTTGGATATATCATCCGCCCTTACCGCGCGCCCGTAGTCTTTGAGGGATTTAATTAGTACCAATGTATTTTGAAGTTCACTAACGGATTGCTCGTTTATTCCGGTGGTGTTCAGTAGTTCGTTGTCAATGAGCATTTGCGTATAAGATATCTCGCCTTTGCCCTCGGCTTCGATGTTTGCGTCTATCTTGTCAATCGCATCCTGGCGATCGCCGTTGATATTGTCACGGATGATATTAAGTTGCGCCTGCACCTCGGCGGTGAACTTCCCCATCTTCATTCCGCCTTTGGTTTTGGGATTGGCTTTGGCTATCTCGGTATAAATGCGGGTTACCAGGGTTTTCTTGATGCCTGTTTCCGCAATAGTGTTCACTCGGTCGAGAATAGCGGTAACGGCTTTATCAGTATCGGCGTTGGCCACCGCACCAAGTAATGGCCCACGCTCTTCCACCGGCAGATTCGCCTTAATATAATCCACAAGGTATTGCTTCATGGCCTTCTGGCTAGCCATTTTACCGCGCCAGTAATCGTACATCTTTGTAAGTTCACCGAGTTGACGCTCGGCCTCATCCTCTACAGTTTCAACCTCTTTAACCGTCTCTGCTGTTGATTGTAGGGGCCTGGAAGTGGGTAGGATTCTATTTACTGCATCCTGATATTTATTGGCTTTCGCCGAGAGTTCCTGAGTAGACATATTGGGGAAATTCTTATTTTTTAAACCGGCATGATACGGCGTATTCCTTGCCTGTAATTCCGTACTCAATTTATTTAATTCGGTTTGAAGTTGCTCTAATGCTATTTCTTTATCGGGATTGTTTGTAATTGCTTGAATCTCGGTATCGGCATTTTGTTCCGCAGCCTTAATCTTTTCCTGTTGCTGGGGAGGCAGTTTAGATATTTCTGCCTGACGTGCCTCCTGGAGTTTTAATTGCTCATCCATTGAGATTTGAGTTACTTTACCTTTACCTTGTGGACGTATTTCTTTAGCAGGGACTTCAGTAATCATAGAAGTCTGCAATCCGGCTTCAGGCTGTCCAGCTTCTTGCTTAACTGCTTCCGGTGTGGTAAGTTCCTGCACCAGAGCGTCAACCTTAGTATTAGCAGACTCTACCGCATCCGTCATTTCCTTAATAGCGGCTATAACCTGCGGCTTTTGTTCCTGTAGGGTTGCTGTTTCCTCGGTCTTTACCTCATCCACAGCTTGATTAACCATCGTCTCGCCTTCAGGAGTACCGGCGAACTCATCCCAGGCTTTGGATTCAGCCTCTTTACGTGATAGTCCCTGCCCCATGAACTCCGTAATGCGCTTTCTTAACTGGTTGTACTGGTCGGGATTCATCTTTGACTCTATTTTGCCGATGATAGCGTTATGTACCGTGCCTATTCCGGCAAAGCCAAGGCCGCCAGCCGCTCCTAGAACGAAGTTTTGCAGCATCTCGCTATCAAACTTCTGCGCATCGCCTAAAGCCCCGCGCTGTATCGCAAGCTGTCCGGCTTCCTCAATCCCTTCACTTGCCACGTCAAAACCATAGGTGAGTGCTTTGACCATAAATGAGGCAGTTTTCCCGCCAGGTACAAAGAACGTTAACCCATATTGCGCGATATTGGAGGCAGATAGACCAGCCACGTTCTGCTGAAAAACTTTATCAAATACTTTATTAGCCTCTTCGTCTGTGAATCCACGGCGTTTGGCCTCATTGAAAGCGTCTCCGGCTTCCATCATGCCCTCACCTGCGGATGACAAAAGGCCAGCCGCTACCGCACCGCCTGCGGCCTGTAAAAATGCGCCACCGCCTGCCGCAGCCACCGCCGCGCCAGCCGCGCCGCCGGTTATAATAGATGCTCCCATCAACCCAAGCATCATCGGCGCCATTCTAGCCATGTTCTGGGCGAACCACTTTGGTGTATAGGCTTCGGCTATCTTTACGTCTTTAGAGAATACCTGACCGTAAGAACCCATTAACTGAAGTTCTTTTGCCAGTGTGTCATTACCAAACCTGTCAGCTATACCACCCGATATGGTTAATATATCGCCTACTCCTTGCATGGACATATCCCAGTAATCTTCAAGCGGTTCAGGCACCCACTCGCCTTTCAGGAACTTATCGGTTATGCCGGATTCAAAGAACTTGTTTAACTCCTGCTCGGTTAGAGTTCGCCCGTATCCTTCATTTAAAAGAGCCTCTGTTTCCGGTGTCCGGCCTTCGTACCTTACCGCGCGTCTAAATCCTTCAAAGTCCTTGTTGGCAAAATCCACCACGTCTTGCAGCGGTTCATCGGTTATCTTGTACGTGCCAAGAGGCAACTCATTAAGAGGCGTTACGTTCTCTCCGAACATCTGTTTGATATCGCGCTCGGTAGCATTAGGCATAATATCTTTTATTAATGCTTCCGTGTCGGGGTTGCGTCCTGTTTTAAGTAATGTCTCACGGAATGCCGTTTGTGTTGCCTCATCGGTATACAATTGGTTTAAATAATTATTAACTACGGTATTTACTTTACCTTCTGGGGCATTTAAGAACTCTGGAAATATCTTGGTAACTAAATCGGTAACTTCTTCTTGCTTTATTGTTTGCCAGGTACTAACGAGTTCATTAAAATCTTCATCGGTAGTCGCACTTAGTTGGTTGTATTCGTCAACATTCTCTTTAGTAAACCTACCGGCATCAAATTCACTGGTAAGGAACTTTGCTCTCTGATTTACTTTGTACTGGTCTTTTAATTCCTGCGGTAATGCGGGCAGGACAGTTGTTTCAAATGTGGGCTTGGTAAAGGTCTCCATGCCCCGGCCGGTGAAATACGGTATCTGTTCAGGTGTTATATCTTTGGTAGGGACAACCGGCGTTTCCAGCACGTCTGTTATTTTTGTGGCCTGGGCCAGATTTGATGGATTGGTTATCTGGTTAATATTGAGCGCTTTGTTTATATCGTTAATATCAAAATACTTTTGTAGAGTTTCAGATGTAATACCACTATTATACGCAGCCTTAATATCATATCCCTCGCCTCTTTTAAAGGTTTCGAGTGAAGCGAGTCCGGTGTCCCAATCAGCCTGTGCGGTCTCTTGCTCTTTAAATGAGGTTTCCAGTCCCGTGATAGTATCCTCGCCAAAATAAGCGGATAGGAACTCACGGGATAAATTACCGGACTTCATCCCCTGATATAATTTATTGGGGTCATACCCATCGCCTGCATCGGTGGTATAAGGCGCAAGTCGTTTCTGCAAACCGATATCTATGTCGTCGGTCTTTATCTTGAGCCTTAATTTGTTTATTTCACGCGCTAACGTCATTTAATCTCCTGCTTTTAATTGTCTTTGTGCTGGTAGCCACGCTTTTCAGGGATGCAAGAAGCGATTTCGGTTTTGAGGTTGTCGATGCCTGTGTCTGTGTCATGGACGCATAGATACTGTCAAGGAAATCCTTTTTAGAGAACTTAATAACCATTTACATCCCCTTTAAACCTTTCTGCCCCAGTAACGGTATCAGGCTGGCGCCTGTGGTCTTGGTTTCACCCTGGGTTGAAGTTGAAGGTTGATCCTGCTGCTGCTTCATAGCAATAATCCGGTCTCTAAGCCACATAGCCTCAATGCGTTTGGCATCTGCGGCTTCATTGTCCTCACCCTGAAGCTCATCCGCTTCCTCTATCAGCCGTAACCCCTGTTCCATCAGCGCGATAGCGGGTTCGGCCTGTTTCGCCCTCTCGGATTCGGCGCGGCGCATGTACCCATCGGGATCATCCACCATGAGGATGTTTTTGACGATATCCTCTTCCGGCATACCCACCGCCTTGGCCGCCTGCGCAATTGCCATGTTTGCAATTTCCTGCTTCTTGCTCCGGCTCATGCCCTGTACCGATATCGTGTACGTGCTCGGGTCTCCGAGCTGGTCGGCGGAGTATTTGCGCTTACGCCCTAACACTCCTATTTCCAGTTCTTTGACGCCGGGAGTTTTAGCCGCGATCTGGTACTGTTCGATTATCATACGGTCAAGCAGGATATAGAACTGACCGATACAGTCGAGACGCGGTTTCCTGACCTTGTTTCTGATTTCAGATTGCTCCGTTATCCATACCGCGGACACCTGTTGGTTTACGTCGCCGGTATCGATATCGTTGACGCCGCCCATCTGGATCGCTTTCTGGATATCATTGTCGGCGGATATAGACGCATTATTTAAATCTCCTCTCGGCACCGGTATGTGCCGCTCCCCCTTCGTTACTTTAGCTACCTCACCGGATTTAGGTACATCGTCTGCGGTTTTGTCCGTGCCTTCGGTTTCCTGCTCATACGGTGGTATCAGCACATCCATGCCCAGTGTTTGCTTGATGGATACGCTGCGGTTTAGTTCATCGTAAAGGCCGCGGTTGAGGAAGAATATGTCCTCGGCCATGTGCTCGAGTTCCTCGTCGCCGGTGTTACTTCGGAGCATAAACCCAGTGGCGGGAGCGTTGATTACAAACGGAGGCCGTCCCAGGGCGTGTTTCTGCGGCAGCACCATGAACTCTTTAGCAATGGTGACGAGTTTACTGTCAACCCAGACCTCGTTTTTCTCCCCGTCCCAGTAATCCACCACCTCAATATCGGTGCCGTCCTTAAGGTCTTCCAACCCGTATTGCGCGACTATCTCGTCTTTTCTGCGGTAGGTGATAGGAGCTATCCAGTCCAAGTCCTTCCTGCCGTATTCAAAAGGCGTCCACCTCATGTCCTCACACACCAAATCGGTAACGTAATGGTCTGCCAGCACCTGTGTTACCCACCGCACCCCTATTAAACTGCGGATGCAGACGTGATTACAGAGCCAGGCAAAGAGACTGGGCTTTCCCAATCTCCCCAGCCCCTCGTCGGCTTGTGCCAGATTATCCTCAATAAACTGCTCTATTTTATGTTTTTGCTTCTCGGATATATTCCCCTCTATCTGTGTCTGCCACAACGCCGTCATCAGATCGGAGACGATAGCGTTAGCGAATATAGCGGGCTGGGGCATGGTCACGGATATGGCATCGTCAACTCTAACGTCCTTGCCGTTCTGTTTCTTGGTCAGAGTGTAGGGGTCGAGATAGGCAAGGGCCTTGGCCCTGTCCATGCGGTCGTATAGCGGTTTCAAGGAACTAAAGCGGTTGTGCACCATCGTTATCGTATCCATTTACGCTCCTGCCTTCACCAAATAACTGCGGGGAAATGACTTGGTTCTGATAGCGGTCTCCGGGGTGAAGTCGCTCATTTCATATTGCTCGCATGACACTAGGTGATATCTGGCTTCATTGTCTATTTCCGCCGTGGGCTGCCCCGAACTGTCAAGCTTGCGCGAGAACGTCCTCTTCTCGTCCAGGTAATGCGCCATGTCCCGGAACGCAAATATTTTGTTGAGTTGGTGCAGTCCGATTACTTTATCGATACGGGGTTCTACGTTCTTGAGCTTGGGCGCATTTATAATCCAGCCGTGGGCGTTATAGGCTTGGCGCGTCTCTTCCTCTCCATTGACGGAGCCACCGATGCGCTTGATTACGTTATATGTTTTCGGGTTTTCTTTACCCTGCTCCCCCGGCAGACAAATAATCTTTTTCCACGCCTCAACCCGTTCATGCACTGACAGGCCCGGTCCGGGGATATACTCGTGGAAATGGAAGAAATTGCCGGTAGCCGGGTCGTGTGCGGTAAACAAGACCGCAGGATTATCTCTACCAAAATCATGACCTGTGTACACGAGCCAATTACTTGGTATCTCAAACCTGTCTATTACGCACACGCTTTCATTGAACGAGCCGTAAATGAGTCCGGCCGGGCGTTCAAACTCGGCGTCATACATCATGCGGAAACGCCAGGGTGGAAGGTGCTGACGCATGTACTCATACGTTTCTTTCGGGAATCCCGGGCGGTCGATGCTGCGCCATTTCTCAACGTGGATGCCTTTGCCGTTCTGTTGCGCTATCTCGGTAAGCAACCACCCCAAATTGTAGGGGGTTGTGGTAAGCAGTTCCTGCCCCCTCATCATGCCCACGCGCTGTAACGCGGTCTGGTGCGCCAGCAACGACATCTGACCGGGTTCGTCCAGCCAGAAACCTTTTAACGGCGCCCCCTGCATGGAGTTGGGGTTTTCTGCGGTGTAGAGATAGACCTGCCCAAAATCGGCTTTGATAATACGCTCCCCTTTGGAATAATCGGGGTGATGTCCTACCTGCCGGAAGTATTCTTCCAGGGTGGGGCGGCCGGGGTCGGAACTATTCAGTATGACCTTATCCAGCATCTGCCACGTGGGCTCTGCCATACCCCAGGTATTTCCAGGGTAGGCTTCCATACGGGAGTGCAACCACCAGTACCCGGTCATGGTTTTACCGCCACCGGTGCCGGCTATGGCAGCGAGTACGGGTGAATCAAAGTCAAACAGAAGGCTCGCTTGCCCCGAGAGTAATTTTATCTCTTTAACCTCTGGCATTCGCTAATTCCTTCGGCGTATACCGGCTGCCGTCCGGCATCACAAACACAAAATTGGCTATCTGTACTGGCGGCGCGCTCTCTTTAGCAGTCCAGCCGCTTAATTCCGCCAGCAGGCGCGCCGCCGGTATGGGGTCGCGTAACTTTAACTTGGTGATGTCCGCTGATAGAGGGCTGTCTCTCCCGCCTATTCTCACTGTCTCCGTGGTGATCTCCGCCACGCCCGCGCTATCCATGGCTTTCTCATCGGGTTCTATCAGGGCGTTACCGTTGGAAAGCTTGACGAACTGGGAAGGACGTGTGCGGATAATTTCCGTCAGCCCCTGCTTGACTTCTACGAGGTCGGCGATGGTGGCGTCAATGGCTTTTTGGCGGAGGTATTTAATGAAGGCCTTGACGTTAACATTGGTTAACAAACGAGAGGCGGCGGACTTGGCGGCACCGTCAGTTTTTACCTTGTATTTCGCCTGGCGGTAAGCCTCGGTGGCGTTAAGCCCCTGGGAGACCAGGAAGCAGAATTGTTCCTGCTTGGAGGACAGGCCGGAGGAATGGTATTCTTCATCTTCAATAGCGGGTAAATTTTCCATGATTCTCCAATATAAGGTTAGTAATTACGCATTGCGTAGACTTATTTACATCCGTTCGGTGGACAATGTTAAGTTTGCGTAGTAGATAGCCTTACTTCTACCTCTTTAATCACGGCAACTGGCCCACCGTTAGCACCGGTTATCTCAGCTCGTTCCCTGTATTTTTCGGGATCGTTGGCCTTGAGTAGTACAATCAAAAGGGTATCAGAGTATTTACGTACCACACCACATACCTGGCCCTTATAGTATACCGGCTCATCAACGCCCGTATAGGCTCGCCGATGCGCCTCGTCCTCTAAAACAGTGACGGCCTGTTTACGGGCAGCATCGAACAATAGGTCGAAATTGGCATCGTTGCGCCACAGATATACAGTAGTACGCTCGATACTGGCCTTTTTCGCTGAGTTCCCCAGGTGGCCGGATTGAGAGAACGCGCTCAAAAATGCCCTCTGAGATATTACAGTGCATTCCTGCTTTTCTTTTTTAGATGTTGATTTTTTTGTTAGCTTTTCCATTAATATTAGCCTCAAAATGTGACTTTCCGTTCTATTATTTACGAATAGTATGTTCTACTTTACCACTTGACAGACTACTATCAATATGCTACCATATTGGTAGGATTAAAAACAGGAGGAAAGAAAAATGACAAACTATTTCGAGGCTACTATCGGAGGCGGAACCTGCGGACACCATCACCGGACATACCGCGCAGCACTGAAATGCGCACTCCCTGTCATGAGGGAAACCTACCACAGTGACAACCCCACCATCGTTAACGACAATGGGGATGAGGTTGGCGAGTCCTGGGAACACTACAAAAATCGCTGGATAAATGACGAGAGCAATTCTCCGGTCATCGAGCGCAACGAATAACCACCATCGGGGGCTGCGCATCCACCCAACGCAGATAAAAGAATATTCCCCACGCATAACGAAGAATAACCCTTAAGGAGATTCAAATGTCAGATAAAATATATGTAATCACTCTTCGCGTCACACCGCAAGAAGCTAAAACAATCCAGACCGCAGCGAGGAAGGATAACCGCTCTGTTAACCAGTGGGCCAAACTCCAGCTATTGGATGCCGCGAAGAACCAGAAATAACAGGAGTAAGTAACAATCCCCTAACCCCGGCTCAGTCCGGAGTTTTCCTTTTTATTCAAACTCCACCTCATTGGGGTCGGGAATATAAATCTGGTACTCGGAGTCGAACCGAGCTAGTTCAATTAAGAACTCCCGGTAAGGATTGGATACCTTGCCAGGGTAGCTACCGCGCTTGCTTTACCGGATGAACGGAAGGAGTATCCCCCCGTTGCTCGCAGATACCCTATTATCTACGAGGTTGCCATCTTTGGTAGCGGGGGAGGAAGTTGCATCCTCATCTTAGCCTTATGGGGGCTACGAGTTACTGTTACTCTACCGCCGCATATAAATAAAAAAGCCTCCCGATTAAGAGAGGCTTCTGATTAAACTTTGCTGGGCGATGCGAACACCCAGCATTCGGATAAAGTGTGCTTTCTCAATGGATAGAGTTCCGCAACCTCGCTAAGCTGCATGGCATAGTAATAGTTAATTTAAAAGTAACACATGCGAGCGCAAATGTCAAGGGGTTTCCCTAAAAAGCGATAATTTCTATCACTTTTTATACTGCCTGTCAGCTAACCATTGCCGGTAACTGCGATGTTTCCGCTTCCATGCGCAGCAGTAGTTGAGGGCGTTACGGGCTTCGTGGCTGTATTCCTGGACGTAGCTGCCGTGTTTAAGTTTAAGCTCAGCGTTCTTAACCTCTATCAGTAAAAGCCGCCCATCCTTACCCGTTCGCTCAAGCCGCTTTATCACCTCGGCGATCTCCTGTATGGGACGGGTAAAGCCGGCACTAGAGGGCTGGCTGTGCTGCACCGGCGTGTCATTGTATCCGCTCTCCCCTTTTTCTTCTGACGGCCACCCCACACTGATGTATTTATCCCCTACGTAGTCAATGCAGTTATCTATAATCCAAATACATTGCATGCGGCAGTACTGGTTATCGTGGAGGCTATAGTAGTCGTGTCCAGGACACCCGTCCCAGTCACGGCAGCGGCGATTACGGCCCCGGCCGTCAACTTCCCAGCACAGTTTGATAGCGGTTTCTACCATCTATCCCTCCCTTAGTTTTTCCCCTGCTTTTTATGGCTATCTCGTTTAGATTCATTACAAAGATAAAAACCCTCACAGTTTAAACGGTTATTCATCCCAGGACATTTGTTAGTGTGGCATATTCCCCTATTCGGGCAATTAAAGCATACACAGTTTAGGTCTTTGCAATTATGAGATTCTTTAACAACCATTTCTAATTCCTTCCCTGCTGTATTTGAAGTTCAAGCTCTGCGTGAGGCTGGCTAAAGATAACCTGGTAGTACAGGTACTTCACAATTACCCTGTCCTTGCGTTCCCAGTCCGGTATGGTGACTCTCTTAATGTCCATTTGTAACTATCCCTTCATCTACAGTAACTCTAACCAGGAGTCCCTATTGGGTGTACGGGTGTTATTCTGTTCAATAAATATCCACCAGCCCTACCCTCAACTTTAACCACAGGGTGCCCGGAGTCAAGTAACCATGCTTCGCTACGAGTTCTGGTATGTTCAATATGACAATCATCATTCGTTAGCATAACTTCAGTACCAGATGGGTAATGCTTGTTCCAGATATTCACTAAATCTTGGTTGCTCATTATTTTATCCTCCTACTGTATGTCATGGGATACTTACCACGAATTTTTCCCCCATCACTTCGCCTTCTTCCTGCGTGTTATTGCTGTTTCCACTACTTCCAAAATCACCCCGTCCTGGATGGTGACGGTGACGGTGCCGTTCCTGACCGCCTGCACGTGCGCAATAGAGGCTTCCACGTCCTTTAACGTCACGTCCTGGGCGGGTTCCGGCATTATTTACTTTCCTCGTCTGGGATAAAGACCATATATCCAGCAGAATCCGGCGGGAAGAGAATATCTGCACTTCTTCCTGACATTTGTACACTACCAGTTCCGGGCTGCCCCTTTATTATGGTTTTTACCCCTGTTTTTCGTAACGCTCTCAATATGGCATCTGCACCAGCTTCATAGGAACTGTCACAGGTAACGAATTTTCTCGGACTTTCATTCGCTTTTATTTCCTTCCAATCATCCGGTCTCCAGTTCATCTTAAACCTCCACCTTGGCGCGGTGGATCCTCTTGATAGAGTTCACGGGAAGCCAACAACCTGGGCCGTCATCCATCTGCACATACCGCATTTTAGCGAGGAATCCTGCGGGGTTGGGCGCGATAATTACAGTTCCCCGCTGGCCGTTTTCCACATTAGCTTTAACCGCCGCCGCCTTTTCCTTATCGATTACCCATATCCGTGTTCCTACTGTGAACATGCTCTATACCTCCCTTGCTAATTCCTCTAATTTATTTGGCGGTAACTCCCGCGTCAGTACTTCCTGTATTTCTTGCCAGTCTGACAGCCTCCAGATATAGACCTCTCCGCCGGCCGCCGCCAGAGCCTTTAGCCATTCCTGTTGTTCTGGTGAAAGTTTACCGGATTCGCTCTTTAGTTCGGCGTAGATAATTCGGGCGCGCCGCACCAGCACCAAGTCAGGGAATCCTTTGCCGTCACCCTGTACCGGCGTCTGGTAACGAATATTACCGTTAGCGCGTAGAACTCTTACGCCCCGGAAATGCGCCACCTTCCATCCCAGGTACTGCGCCAGCTTGATGACGGTGGCCTGAAAGTCGGCCTCGGTGACCTTGAGCTTGAACGTCTGCGAGCGGTTAAATTTGTTCATCTTTTCCCCTGATCATACTGGCACTTATCGGGAGGAAACGGGCACGTAAAGCAGTTGGGATGGTCGGGGCAGCCTATACCCGTGCGGAATTTGACACCCCCGTACTGGCTGCGGTGCCCGGTAACGCCCTTGCTGCCGGAACCGTCACCTTTCCTGGACGTGGGCTTGGTGTCGATATTCATTGCGCCTCTTTCTGGGGATACCCGCAACTGGGGCAGAATTTATCCAGGGCGCGGATATCGTTCCCGCACATCGGGCACCGCGGGTATTCTGGTTTTTCCGTGAGTTCAGTCCCACAGTCAGGACAATACCTCCCTACCCGAATACTCTGCACGTGGTTACACTTACGGCAGTAATCTCTTTCTCTGGTATCTTCTGCTACTGGCATTTAGACCTCCTTAAAGTCCCGGCATCCGCGCTACTTTTTCTTTTTTCGGCATTCTTAATTCCGCCCCCGCGCTGTATTTGGCTTTCATCCGCAGCACCCGTATGACCTCTTCCCTCGTGGGTTCCTTCATTAACTGCCACACGCCGCGCGCCTGCCTCACATCACCCAATCCGTTATCGAAAACCTGGCACGCAATCAACTCTGATAGTCCTCCGGCTTGACGAAGGTTCCGCATTGACCCCGCATGAGGATATCAATACCCACGGCACGGGCAAGGTTTTTAATAAGGGAAACAACTATCGGTCTTTTCAAATAGCCCAAGTTTTCCACACCCCCGCAATCATTCATGTGCCGGATATAAAAAAGTTCGTAACTATCCCTTCATCTACAGTATTAAATCGGCAATATCTTTCCAGAGTGGACATTCCCCCCAAGGGTATATTTTATCCTCCACCTCAATTCCTTCATCCCGAAATGTAACAATTTCCCTATCACATGCTTGGATAGTGCCATATTCACCATCCCAACTTTGATAATGACAGCTTCCGCAATCTCCTATCATAGCTTTAACCTCCTACTGTATGTCATGGGATAATTACCAAAACATTTATACTTATTGTATTTCATATCATTTTCCTATTCGTTTGTTGTCATGATTAACTCCCTTTTCCTGGTACTTCTTGGCGTAACCCCCATATAACACTACAGTTGTCACATCCTGAAGCGTCACATCCCTCACACAGGTTATATTTCCCCATTTGGTGATATGAGCGTACTGTTTTATCGTGGTTACAGGCAAGTCCTTTATCAGGAAAATGCTCATCAATTAAAGGCTGTAGATTATTTTTCAGAAACACCGGAATATTGGTTTTGTCCGCAGCGTCCACAATCTCTTTTACCCACTCAATACGCGGTGCCGTCTTTGTAGAGTAAGGTGTCTGCGCGCCGATGATTACCCATTTCACGCCAGTAAACCTTAAATCCCTCGCAAACATATCTACGGTATATGGCCCGTAAGGTGCGGTTGGTGTTATTTGTTTAAGTAAAGGCTCAAAGCTGATAATCTTTACTTTTGCTTTTACTTCTCGTAATCCGCACATGGCGTAAGTAGCCATATTGAAATCGGTTGCGCTTACACCTACCCAGCAGTTATCCGGCCACACTTTGGGCAGGTTTTCAGGACACTTGGTAAGAAAGATAAAGGTCGTTGGCGCGAGGCTTTCACATGTTTCTATAATCTCGTCATTCCATTTTGAGCAAAGCGGGTGGAATAAATCGATGGTAGAGCCTACGAATACCCGATCGTTGGGCCTCGCTTTCTCTACACCATTCCAAACATCTACATCGTATCTTATCGTCTTATCCCTGAATACCTCGTTGCAGTTCCGCCCGTATGCCCTCCGCGCGTAGCAGTATGAACACCCTACAGGGCAAAGTCCTTTCACAGGATTCACGGTAAAATCTGCCCAGCCTATCGACTTTTTTACGTTATTCATTTATTCCCTCCCTTTGCCTTTACCTGGCTTGAGATTTGCTGTGCGGTTTTAAGTTCCATTACTGACCTCCATTATCTCTGTACCACGTGTCCAAATTTGCCTTTGATATATCTATCCGGGTCGTTTTTGGATTGTCCGGACGGCTTTTTAAAACCACCTTGGTGATTGGATTTGATTTCCTTTGCCTTGTCCAGCCAGTTTACAAAAGCCACTCTTGGCCTTTTTAGTTTCCGGTTTCCCTCGCTCCACCAGAGTTTGAACTTTTGATATTCATGCTCAACATCCAGATCCGGGTAGAATTTCTTAACATCACTCTCTATCCACTCCGTAAATTCTTCTTCCGTTTCTTCTTTAATTTCTTTTACTTTAATTTCCTTTACTTTACTTTGTGGAGTTTCTGTATCGTTTCTGGGGGTTTCTGTATGCAATATGTCAGCACTTACCCCTGTTTTTACTACAGATTGGTCGGTTTTTAGTACATTAACTGTTTTTGGGGTGGGTCTTTGCGGAACGCCGGAAACGCTGCGGGCGAAGGCGTCTTTTACCCCGTCAACGAAGTTTTGGCACCAGAGCACCTGCTCCAGATACAGGTCATGGTCTATCGCACCCAATACGTCCAAGTCCGCCAGCATCCGCAAAACCGTTTCTGTATTGTTTTGGTGGGTTTTTGCACACAGAAACTCCAGGTCGGCGGGGTTATTGTAGTCAAAATAGAGGCCGTTGCGCTTGCCCAGGAACTCCAGCAACCGGAACCAAAACGCGTACCCATCGTTGCCGTACTTGTTTTGCAGTACGGACAGGGTTTTGCCGTTATCGGTATCGCATACGTGCGGGAAATATTCAACGGTCTGTTTTTGCGGTCTGGCCATATTATCCCTTTCCCTTTACCTTGCAGTTTCCGTATTGCTGTTTACCCTGCTTAACAGGGCGGCCGCCGTCCGTGTATCCGTGCCTGTTGCGCTCCGTTATCAGGTGCTGGAAGTCCTCTTTAGCCAGAGGGCGGTTGCACAGGATGCACTTAAAGCAGTCGTCCCCCCGATCGTAGATGATGCTGCTTGACCCGCAATGTGGGCATTTTAAAGTTATGGTAGTCATATCAAACCTCGTAACTATCCCTTCATCTACAGTAAATTAGGTTCAAAGAACAAAGGAAATATTGTTCCCTTGCATGGAATCGGTTTGTCATATTTCTTGGAATCTTTTAAAACATATTGATACTGGTCATTCATAGCCCAACGTGAACCATGACCACGCACACAATCAGTTATAGTTGCTTCGCCAATTAGAGCGCCTTGTACAAAGTCCTCCGGCTGTGGGAGTTGACATCCCAAGCGGTTCTCGTTTTGAGCTATCCAATCGTAATGTTCTCGGTTAAAGGTCTTTGAAGCGTGAATCATTACACGTCCTCGATATTTAGTCGGGCGAGAACGATTCTCAACATCTTTCCCGTAAAAAATAGCCCAAGCCATAGGTTGAGATAAACTAATCGCTTTCATTTTAGCCTCCTACTGTATGTCAAGGGATACTTACCTTCTCCATAGATACCTCCCTTGCTTTCGTTATCGCTTTTGCTATTTCTCTACCCATTGAGAGGGGTACGGCATTACCTAAGACTATTCCCTTCCATGCTTTCGTGAAGGGCTTTATATCGAAATCAGGCGAAAGTCCTTGTAGTTCACATAGTAATTCCCAGGGGCGATGCGGATAGTACGGCTCTTTTTTTATCTTCAGAGGCCGGAAACCTTTGGCTAATTCAGTAGCTTTTACGCATGGTTCCTTTATTGGATTTTCAAACAATGAGACTTCAATGAATCGAGTTATGTCTAGGTTGCTATGAAAATACCGCTTCCTGCTTTGCTTTTCTCCAATCCATCGAGGGGAAAGACAAACGAAATAAGGGGCATCATGTCTAATCACGGCTTCAAGCATCCACCACTCCGGTTGAGCCTCATTAATTACCCTCATAGCTTCCGGCCAGAGTGTGTAACCTTTGTTAGAATTGAAGTTTGCCAATGGCGTTTCACCCACACAAGGCGGGCCACCTATTATACCCTCAAAAGCACCTGTGGGGGGGTGGAATTTATGTATATCTCCGCCCCATAGTAAATCAGGCCCGCGGACAACGCAATATCCAGCTTCTTCAAACGCCATGCCAAGCAAATCTATTCCGGGGAAAATACTTAATATCAGTTTTTCGTTCATATCTTACCTTAGCCTCATACGTGATGTCAAGGGATACTTACCTATTGTTAACTATCACAGCATTTGTGTAGATGCTCTCGTAACCATCAGTAATCCAATACCATGAACGGTAGTTATCCCGAATATATGCTACGTCCTCTAAGGCAAAAGCTAAACCACTGCCTACTGCTAACTTCAGAGCCGTGTACATGGAATAGTTTAAGCGTTCCCATGAAAACGGTGTGCCTTTATTAGCACAATCCCACACCAAGTCAAGTAACCGAATTACCGAGCTTTTTTTATCTTCATACATATTTCAGCCTCCTACTGTATGTCAATGAATATTTACCAATATTCATATCAACTCCAACTGTTTATCGCCTGCCAGGAAGCGAGAGCCTCCGGTCCTTAGCGCCCTGATAGTGATGCACTCGTCTTTAACGTAGCCCTTCAGCTTCTCGATTCCCTCAATGAGTTCCCTCTCATTAGCCGGCAGATAGTAACCGGCAGGCTTTTCCGTGGCAAACTGGATGGGGAATAAATCCCGCTTTAGCTGCCTGATAATCTCCCGTAACCGTCTATCGGCGCTTGAGGTATGGGGCAAATCCAGAGCGTCAAGTAAGTCCGCCCTGTCGATCGGGAATCCTCTCCCAACATGGCGGTACATGATGTGCTTGACAGAATCTTTAAGCTCGGTATCGGTCACTATCTTATTACCTCATATTTGTAATCCGGCAGGTACTTGAACGCATAACGAAACACCCAGGGGTTAGAGGCAAATGGATGGTCAGGGTTGATGATGTCCCAAATTCTCATAAATGCGTCAACATGACAACAATCTCCCCACTTTACAGGGTCAGAAAATACGCCTTCCCGCTGCGCCTCTTCATCGGTAATATCTTGTAAGCGTTCCGATCTGACATCTGTTATCTGGATGAAGTGACGGGCAAAAAGGGCGGGTAGGAATAGAGGACTGCGCGTTTTTTCATCTATCGGATAGTTTATAATATTGCCATTATCTGTCCACCATCTCACTTCATGGTTAATCGATAAATATTCAATACCAAAATCATATGGATTATGAAGATACTTTCCAATCGGATTTATTATTCGCCATGATTCTCTGATGAATAAAACCTCTCCGACATGGTAACGAGGATTGATAGCTTTTACCTCAAGAGGGAAATCTTTGTTTATAAAAAGAGCATCTCCAAGCTTTACTTTTTGGATTTTATTAACAGCTAATCCGCAAAATTCCCACTTATCCGGTTCAATATTAATCTCTTTTAAGTGGTCTAAACGGCGGGTAACATCCTTTTCTCCGGCGACTATCCGCTTAATAAGTTCGGGTTTAAATAATATCCCGTTCACTGTCTCCCCTTTCCGGTTCATGCCGATGGTTATTTGTCGGGGCTACCACCATCTTACTAGCTGGTTAGGGTTTTCTGTTGGTGAAGACCTGCACCTCCGCCCGAACTGCGTCTCCGCCAGTTTAATCGGTGCTTATGCGGATTTCACGCCCTAAGAGCGACTTAGTTTGTTCACCGCTATGATAGACCAACAGATTTCAGACCCGTTCACCCCGGCCATATTAAATTAACCTTTCACTCTCTCGAATATATTTATTTAAAAGAGCAATAATACTCTTGCATTGTTCAATATTTAGAGAAGCCTTATAACCACCTACAGTTTTGGGATTGACATCCATTAAAATAAAATCGCATATCGAATCAGCTTTAGGGGAACGCCTTATAATCATTTTCCCTACTGTTTCTTTAGTTGTCATACTTCACTCCTTCACTCCTTCACTACTCCCCTTAGTGCTGCCCTCGTGCGGCACCGGGTTGAACCACAAGGGCAGAGTAAATTGATTAGTGCTGCGTTACCTCCCTTCTATGTAGTCGCTGTATCCGTATATGGGTAAACACGTACTCGGACAAGGTAAAAAAATTTACTGCCACACCCAGTCCGGCTTCTTGGTGATGATGTCGCCTACCGCCCGTTCCAGATTGGCGGGATTGCTAAGAAGCTGGTCTTCGCGCAAGCTGATATTTTTAAAGAACCAGTCGCGGGTATATTCCTTGCCGTGGCTCTGGCACCAGGTAAGCACCGCCCCCAGGGTAAACGGCTTCTGCGGTTGTTTCTGACTACCACTCTGGAGTTTGTCAAAGTCCGCATCGGCGTTAGATTTTGGTTTGGCGGGTTCTGAAGCGGGTGTGGATGCAACAGCGCCGCCCAGTTTTTCCAGCGCCCAATCAAAGGATTTCCTTACCAGAGACTCAAAACCCCTTACTTTCCATGCGTTCGGTTCTTTAATCAGGTCTACCACGCCCTTGTACGCAACCTGCACCTCGATGCTGGCGCGTTCTATGCGGTCTCTCTCCGCCCAGTCCTCTTTTGACATGTCATTTTTAGGAGTGACGACAGAGGCAGCGGGTGCAGGGGCTTGCTGTACCGGTATTTCACTGACAACCTTTACCACCTTCTTAAAAGAGAGCTTACCTTCCTTGGTATCGGGGTTGATTTCTATTACTGAACCTGGCCCCAGTTTAAGTACGCTGGAATCAAAGGTGGTGTACTCTGTACCTTTTTCCGAGCCATCATCTGCCATAACGGAAACCCACTTGTAAGGCGTGCCGTCCTTGCGGTTTCCATCTTTTATTACGTGCGTTGACTTTACTTTAATTTCCATTGCTTTTTACCTTCCTTATCGTGGTCGTGTTCATTAAAAACATGGCCGTGCTGTAGATGTTATGAAAACCCAGCTCTTTCTGGGTTTGCTCCAGCCTTTCCTCGGCTTCCGGACATGCCCATACCAGTCGCCATTGGGGAATAACTATGGGGTGTAACCCCTTCGGCCTTCCCATTATTTCGGCCTCACAACCACCACGGGGTCGTTGTAGATTCTCACGCCCGGTATCGGGCGCGTGTCTTTGTTGGATTTAATGAAGGCGTTGAGCGCGGACGCGTTCACTATCTTGTACTCGTCTGGAACAAGCTTGAAGTCGGTAACTTGATACGTCCAGTTATCACGCATGGCCGCAGAGCCGAGGTCGGTGACTACCTTCTTGGGAGAGGCCACTACTTCCACGAGTTGCACTGGCTCCGAGAGCTCGCCCTGATTTAGCGCCGCTTCTTTCTGCGCGGCCTCCATGCGCAGGTTATTGATTTGCTCTTGCTCACGCTGCTTCCGCTGTTGGTCGAGATTATAGGTTTTTATCTTTTCCCGGGTGATGGTATCGGCCTTGTTCAAGGGCGCGGTGAAGTCCTTAAACGCGGCGTTAATAGCGTCCAGGTGCTGGCGGATGGGGTTAACGTATTCCTTGCGCTTGGCCTCGATTGCCTTCTGTACTTTAGAGATGAGGCTAATATCATCGGTGGCCAGCTTCATGTCCTCGGGCTTGGTTATGGCCAAGGCCTCGGCATGGGCGAGGATGGATAGAGATTCCTGATAAAGTGCGGTCACGGCCTGGTCATGCTCCGGCGAGATGTTGACAATGGCTACCGCCTTTCTTGACAACAGCAGGTCGAGATTATGACTTTCAGCTTCATGTTCTTCAGGCTCTACACAACCCCCATTATCAGGAAAAAGCTCAGCGCCGACTGCGGATAATTCTGGTGGATTCTCCTTACTCTCCACCTTCGAGTCGGCGGGGATAGTTTTTACCTTGTCCGCGAAGGCGGCTATCTCGGCTTCCGGCACATTAACGGCACTGACCTTCGCCTTGCCGGTGGAATCCCGCACCGGTACGATAGCAATATCGCCTACCTTGAGTGGTTCAACCGAGTAATATGTATATTCTCGTGCGCTTAATTCGCCCGTGGTTTCCGAAAAGTATCTCACTTTAACAATGTTCCGCAGTCTATTGATTGTCATGATTTCCTTTCTCGTAACTAACTCTTCACGTTAGGTAAGTAATTCGGGATTTTCATAGATATTGCCGACTTTAATTACTTCGTCTAAAGTTCCAACTTCTGTGATAATTCGTTCAAAGCTCCAAAATCCAGTATTGAAGATATCTCCATGTTCTTTTATCATTACACCAAAGGAGCCTTCCTTGAAAACAATTTCACTGATATGGTTAAAATCACAGGGTGGGTCTATTGGAGGATAAGTAGTGTCAGATACTACATCTGGTACTAGCAATAAATCAGATTCATACCAATCCTTGTCTTTGAGTCCGGTGTATTGAAGAACAAGGTAGTTCGTTAACCCGTAATAGTTAGACCAATCAATTAAGGTATAATCAGATGGGATTGGTTCTTGTTCCATTATTCGATTTATCCTACTTAATTGAATTTGGTCAGGATATTCAATTGGCGTTGCGCCCCAAGTAGGAGATGTGGGAATTATACAAAAATCTTTATAAAGCATTTTCTTTTGTTCTTTGTCCCAAGCCCTAAACTTAATTTCTCTCATTTCTTTGTTTCCCTCTTCATCATGTTTTGAAGTTCCTGCCCTGGGTTCCTGTGCTCCCGTATTTCCAGGAGTGGCCGTGCTTTCTGCTCAGCTTTCTGCCCAGCTTCCTTCTTGGCTTTTTCTTCAATGAACCGGAACACGTCCTTGGCTTTGCCTGTTATTACGAATCCTTGCATGTCTTATAACCCTCCACGTCTGGTTTTGTGTGATTGCTTTTGGAATTAGTACTTGCGTCTTCATTGTGTTTGAGGTAGAATTTGAATAATTAGCTTCTATACCCCTCCTTCAAGCCTCGGCTGCAACCGGGGCTTTCTTGTTTATTTGTGGTTGTTCCTTACCAGGACTTCGCTGGCGAGTATGATTAAACGTCCACGGATTCTTGTATAAGGCATTTCACCAGCGGCCACCGCTTCCCTGATGGTGGTTTCACTCACGCCGAAGTGTTTAGCGGCCTCTTTAACATTCATCCATGACCGGGGTTGTTTGCCGCCACTAAGGAGAATCGGCAGGATTCGGGCAGCTACCCTATCCGCGAAGTCGTCCACCCACACGTCATAGGGGTTGACGGCTTTATCGCCTTTTAGCAAGAATGCGTTTTTAGTTGTCATTCACTTTGCCTGCCACTTTCATACCCGCTAGTATTTTTTCCAGTTCCGGTGTGGGTTTTAACGTTATGGCTTTCTTGAATACGGGAATGTCGCACGGCCTCTGGATATTCAGCCGCTTCAAGACTTCCCGCTCCAACTCCGGCCTATCCACGTTCCCGCTCCGGCCATTTGATTCTGTTGCCGTTAGCGTCATAGCAGGAAAAAAATTGTTCCAGGTGTTCTATATGTACACGGTCGGGATGGGGGTCAACGCCGGAACCGCAATGGAAAATACTGTAGTAATAAGTTCCGGCTCTGATTTTCCCCCTGCATTCTTTGCAATCGAACTCTTTACGAGCTTTGTGGAGTTCCGCGATAAGGCCGTTTTTACGGATAACCTTTTCCGGTTGCCAGTTAGGAGAGTCCGGGTCAAAGCCCCATTCCTCTAAAATAGCCGCCATAGCCAAAGCGGCTTCTGTTTTTTGGGGCTCGTGCTGGTCATCCTGTCTTTCCGCTATTAACACCATGTCTCTCCTTTTCCGTGTCGGATTTGCGTTTTACGAGGTGTGAGGGGCGTTCTGCCCCCTCCGGTAGAAACAGTCGAGTGCATCGTTGAGTAATAAAGGCAGAAGCGTATATCCTATCCAGATAATAAGCAGTTCGAGATATGAATTCATGGGGGTAAAATCCCATCCGGCGATGAGGTTGTAGGTGATGATGCAGCGGCTGAGTTCATAGACCGGATACGCCACGAACGCCATCGCAATCACGATTACAACCTGTTTTAGTTGTTTGTTTGTAATTTTCATCACGGTCTACCTTCCTTACTGCCAGATTTTGCATTAAGCGGTCACTGGAACGGGGTCAGCGGCTTTGCGCTTGTTTTGATATTGAATTATTTGGTGAATACGTTGCCTTGACAGTCCAAACCTCAACCCGATTTCTTCATAGGTCATTCCCTGTTTTCTAAGGGATAGAATCTTTATATGTTTTCCGATAACCTTGCGATGTAATCTTTGATGACAGGAGGGACAAAGAGTGATTAAGTTGGACAAGCTATTATCAGCCTCTGCTCCTGCTATGTGTGGCCCCCTATTATCTTTATGATGAACTTCCAAATCGTCTTGTGCGCCGCACATCTGGCATAGGTGCCCATCACGTTCTAAAACCTTTTTTCTATTTGGTTCCATACTTAAATAAAACGGTTTTCCGTTGGGGTATTTAGGTTGATATTTTGAACTTAGGTATATGTGGCCTTTTCTCGTGATATACATTTTTAGTTTCCTATTATCTTGCCGTGATGTTTCCTTAACCCGTTATCTATCGCCCAGTTTAACCAGGCATTAACTGTCATGCCCTTTTTCGCGGCACGGTGACGGATAAGTTCTATTTTTGCTTTCTTGACCCTTGCCGGTATGATTGCCGTATCCCGTTCTTTCATGTGGTATACCCTCCCAAACATCTTTAATATAACACTGGTATACCTTTTTGTCAATATCTTTTTGTCTAACTGGTAAAATATTTATTTATAGGTATTTTTGAGCGGAGAAATTCAACATCATCATCACCGGGTAGCTTTCCGGTAGCTGTTTACGCATTGACCAAAAGATAAACTATCTACAAATAAAAAAATGGGGAGGGTTTGCCTTCCCTCCCCATTACTTACTATTCAATTAGGCTTTAAAGCCATCAGATTAACGCTACAGCGCGGATCGCTCATGCTTAAACCAGCTTTTAGCACTGGCAATTAGTTTCCTTATATAAACTGCTGCATTTTCTATTACTTCCTGGAAAACCTGAACATAAACTATAAATCTAAGCAGCATTATCGCCTCCCAGTTCGCATACTTCCGGCTCCCGCTGTATTCCCGGGCGCGCGGCCTTCCCTGCGAATAGCCTTACCGCCCAGTACCAAAGACATGCCCGGACTTTATTCATACCGTCCTGGATGCAGATATCCCGCAACAAGGTATCGGCGTATTTGCGGTAGGATAGCGAGATTGCGCCTAACCTCATCATCTGGTATAAAACATCATGTATCAGGCTGGCTCTCATAGTACACGGGGTATCGAACGTGGGGCCGGAAGCCCCGTCCCAGGCATACCCCGCATTAATAGTCAACTGGCCGCCGGTGGTAAGGTGCAGGTAGGCGTTCACGATATCTGTCTTGGGATAGATTTCAACATAGATTTTATAGTCGTCAAGTAGCTGGTACTTCCAGCCCTTTAATTTACGATATCGGCTATTCATGATTTCCACTTATCCGCTTTCCATTCGTATTTGTTATCGAGTTCCAAAAGTTCCCCGGCGCATTCCCATCCGGCGTTAGGCTCAAACACCATGTATCCGGTATCTGTTTTTACCAGGTTGAAGGCGTGGTATCCATCCGGCATGGTTCCCCACGCTTGTATAACGTTCAGGCCCAGGTAAAATGAAGCGTCCGCGGATGCTTTCTTGGAGTAGTCGTCGCAGTCCTTGCGCTCGCTCTCGGCGTAATACTCGGCGGAATAGGTTAGGTAAGGGATTATTTTTTTCCAGTCCGCACTATCGGTATAATAGAAATTCACGTCCGGCAGGTTATCATCCATACACACAAGACCGAGTGCTTTTAAATCATCTCTCACCGCCGCGAAGGTGGTGGAATAGACATTATAATCAGTAGGGTAGACTTTGGGTGTACACCCGCCTATAGATTTAGCCAGCGAACAGAACCATTTACCGACACACATATTAACCTCCCCTTGTTGAGAGCCAGGTAATCAGCCAAGCAATGGCCGCCCCTACGATACCGCCGATACCGCCTGTAGCGGCTACCTTGCCCTTGCTTATGCCGCTGGCGGTTTCCAGCGTGGTTATCCTATCGCCGTAGTCGTTAACGTCAGTACAAACGCCGTCAAGACGTTTATCCATTCTGGATACGGTTAAATTGGTATCATAAACCATTTCTGCCAAAGAGAACATGCGAGCCTCCTGTGTCATATTTTCAAATCGTTGCCGGAACTCTAATTTCTCATTCATCGCCGCGCCGTCATTCATCTCAAAAACTCCTATCCTGTCTGAAAATATCCTGCTATCCTAGCTACAAAATCAAACTGTGCCGTCCCTGAAGTATTGGTAATTGTATATTGATACTGAAGTATTTTATCTAAAGTTATACCCACTATCACTTCAGCGTATTCAATGTCTCCATCTTCAGCATAATCATTCATCTTCATACCAGGGTACGAACCATCTGTATTTTCAGCTTTTCTTACTTGCCATAATGCTTTATCGTCATTGCCTATAGTATCGGCATGAATTGATAAAAGAAGAACCACTGCAAAAGCCGTACTGGGAACATATGCAGATATATCCCAATCCTCCCATGTATTAGAAGCGGTCTTATTGCCTCTTGAAAGGTAATCAATGGGGTCATCTATCCATACCAGTTTTTGCGCCCCCGCCTGTGTCTGGATACCTACAAGAGCTTCCTGTATTAAAACTTCTGCCGGAGTATCCGCTGCCTCCAATCCTACTGCTATATTCAACTTTTCAATAGCGTTAGCTACATCAATAGACCAGGGCAGAAATATCTCCGGCGTTACATAAGGGGATTCAGGCTGAATATTTAATCCCATATCCCTTAACTTGGAAGCACGGGCTCCGGGCACGCTCTTTACCGCTACCCCGCCAAAGCCGAAACTTGTGTTATAAACCGGCACTCCCCCGTTCCAGCCCGAGTCATAGGTCGTGACCGCGTACCCGATGTTACCGGCCTTGCTGGTATTGCCGACAATGTTAACGTAGTCGTAAAGTTCAAGCCCGCAGTCGGCCTTGACGGTGGCGCCGCCCCGCTGCGCCGCTATTTCCTGTCTGGATATCAGCGCCTGCGCCATTAACACACACTGGGCGTCACTTTCCGCCGCGATTCTCACTATAGGCGCGGCCACAGGATGCAGGCCCCAGCTCGTAGCCGATGTCGCTGTTCCTGTATAGGAGTTGCTTGCGCCTTTAAGAGACTTGACGATGTATTTATTGGGTTCAACCACGCCATCCTGCTCGTGCCTGGCAAAGAACTTGTGCCCTGTCATAACATATACTTTATCGTAAACTGTGCCCGTGGTAACAGGTACGAAGATGCTGATGTGCCCATTCGCTTTAAACCGTCTCTGGCACTGGGTGTGCCACAACAGCCTGTCTAGTATTGTCAGTCGGTCATCGCCCTCCCTGATGATAAAAGAGTCGGCGGGACAGTATGTGTTTATTAAGGAGTCCTCGCTGTCGAAGTCAACAATATAGACGGGTTCGCCGGAAAATACGGTGATACCGGCGTATTCGTAAACGTACCGGTATGCGCAATCCTCGTCTGAAATATATTCAAAATAGTCCGTGCCTGCGTACAATATGTTAACGTAGTGTTCACCGGCCTTGCAGTCGCTGTCGTTTTTCGCGCCCGATACGTAGTTGCTGCTATCGCCTCCGCTATGATCCCACCAGATTATCACGTCGTGGTCGGGGTCGGTTGTATACGGGCTCGCGAACGCCTTATATTTCCATTCCACAGAAGTGGTTAAGGCGGAGGCGTTACCCCATACCACGCTGGCGAGGTCGGTTTGGGTGTCGGCATCGGTGAGGTGGAAGGTAATGTCTCCACTCGGAGACCCCGCTTTCTTGAGCTTAAACGCCAGCCCTATTATCTTTTTCCCGTCTATAATCCGGTGCTGGCCGCCCCCGGCGCGGTTATCAATGGCTCCGGTAGCGGCGGCGTACCCGTTATAAATCGCCTGCTCCTCGGTAAGGTTCTCGGCTACGGGCGTGTTAGTAAACAGTTCCGTTATCAGGTCCTTAACCGTTTTCGTAGAAGACTGGTGATGATAGTAGTCTTCGTTGGCGTGCTGTTCCTTCAGGTAGTCAGGGATGCCGGTACAATATAGCCTGGCGATTCTCCGCCCCCTGTACGAATCCGTTCGCAATTCCTTAACAGTTAACGGGGCGTGGGCAGAATATTCCTTGCCAATAGCCCCTTCAAACCCGTCATTGTAGGTTGCCGCATACCCTTTTAAGTCCAGAGTATCGAAGGCGTTGTCGGCGTTGTTCAGAACGGCGGTGTTGATGTGGCTGTCTTCGGATTCGGAGTGCGAACACTCAAGCAGTTTGCTCCCGCCTTCAAAGGTATAGGTAACCGCGCCCAGGGTCAATACTATTTTAGGGCGCGGTATGCGGCTGGCGAGTCCCTGCGCCGCCGTGAGTGTTGCCGATAGTGTCCGCACTATTCCACCTCGAAAGCGAATTTGGTTTCAGATGTTACCGCAAGGTCACCGGCCCCGTCTACGGAGTACACACTTCCCCGCCATTTTAGCGTTGCCATAGCCGCCGTTGCGCCCTTATGATACTGGTAGTAGTAGATGCCGGTGGCGGATTTGGTCATGGCGGCCCCGTTTACCTGCTTGGTACCGCTGGGGTCGTAGATGTCGATGGTGATACTCCCGGTAGGGTCTACCAGCGTGCCTTGGTAATAAATGTAAGCCCAGACCTCTACCGTATCCTTAACGGTAAATTTAGCCACTACGGTAATACTCATACTAGCCTCCGCTGGTAAAAACTGTAATGTCGTGGTGTTTGGCCGTTACAATTTCGGCCTGTTGATGGGTAGTCGGTGTTATGGCAATGTCGTGGTGTTTTTTTGTGAATGCTATAATGTCGAGGAAACGTCCGGCCAGTGTTAAATATTCATAGAGTATGGCCCCGCCGTCTTCCTTGAGTATGGCCCCGCCGTCTTCCTTGAGTATTTTATAGGCCATATCTTAATCCTCTAACAAACAACGTAAACCATAATGCGAAGCGTATAGGATTGTGGCATCGCCATAAGTAGTGACTGTATTTACGGTTCCGCTGTAAAAGGTTGTACACGTTACTATATCGCCAGCGTCGAGGTGAAATTCATCGTAAGCCCCAAATTGTATCCCACTAGCAGCAATAGCGGAGTGCTGAACAAAACGGCTCAAAGCTGTCACCCCATTTTTAATGAAGTAAACTGTTATGGATTTATCCGCTTCTAGCGGGACATAGCAGACGCTTAGAAATCCTGCGTACCAGCCGGATATGGGCGCAGTATAATAAGCTTTCTTGATATAGTAGTAATAACTGGCGGCAAAATCTGCCCCTGATATTTTCGTGATTGTTAGAGTATCAACATCGGTATAAGTAGCAATTCCAGTACCGGCATTAGCTACTCCATCAGCAGCACTTGACCACTGAACATAAGCTCCATTTACCCAAGCAACGAATACAGCATCATCATCCTGTATGTGGGTTGAGTCTGAATCAGCGTCCGCCTGCCGGTAAGCTCCAGTAGCACCCCACCAGTCACCAAAAGAAAAGTTATAGCCAAAGTCTTTAACTGCTGCCTCAATGTTAAGCCTATTTACGCCTGTACTACCGAGTTTTATATAGTCTGTTGTTTGCCTAGCTATGGCATAAGACTTTGTAAACGGCATCTGGCGAGTATCAAAATCCGGCCCTATTTTGTTAATAAAAAGAGGCTGTGTCCAGCTTGTTTCCGTAGAGCCATGCTTCACTATACGGCAGCGGACATACTGTTCTTTGCCTGTTATCGTATATGAAGCGGTTTGGACATCCGTATCTGAACTTTGCAGGGTCAAACCGCTTCTGCCGATGAAAGTAAAATCAGCGTTCATATCGGTAGTAATGGTTAAAACGTTTCCAGCCAGTGTAACAGTGGGAGCAGGCGCGCCTGGCATCATACAGTAGAAGTTTCCATTCCGCAGAGCTTCTTTAATCGAGGCTAAATCGCAAGCATCTGCGAAACATACTACAAAATACTTATTAAATGAAGCTGAAGCAACAGAGTGATAATCGTCAACGGTGGTACACCATATCGGCATACCGGCAGATAGAAGTTTATCATATTTGTTTTCTTCTTCCATCCAGTCATATCCCTCACCGCAAACTGCATTTCTTATTTCGAAAAGACAATAATTCCGTAACCATCGTAATTGTGATATGGGAATCTTGGGGTCAACACCACTGGTATGCGGAAGACCGGCCAAAGCCCCCGCTACGTCAATCGTATCGATGACCGTCTGCATGTCCGTATTGTTTACATACGCGGTAGCAAAAAGATTTAAGATGTGGTTACAATTGGATTCTTCGACGCCTGGGATACCCAATATTCCAGCTACGGCCGGGTCGGGAGTCAGATAATTGTGGTCTGTGAAAAACATAAAAGCGCAACCAACGCCGAGATAATCCCCCGCTAATTGCGCCGGGGTTCTATCCCCATCTGAATTTGTAGTATGGGCATGCAGTTGCCCTTTATAGGCATGTAATTTGGTCTTATACGGGTTTAAAATTGTATACCTTCGCCCCTGATATTCCAGGCCGAGCAGGGTCTTAACCTTTAATTTCTTGGTTATTAAGTCCTCAACAGCTTCCTCGCTGTCGTTAACGATTAATATATCGTCATCGGCAAAACTTGTCTTTTCCGTTAATTCGCTTATCTTTTGGTCTTCGCCAGCCATAATACCTCCCTAACTCATGGGATATCTCTTCTTAATCCTGGCCGGGAATGCGGCCAGCTCCCGCCGGTACAACTGCATCTTGGCCACGCCCCAACTCTGCATTTTTGACGACACGTCTCCGCCACCGTCGTTAACGGTGTTGATGAGGCTGCGTGACCTGGATATAGCGGCGTTGCCGCACACACCCAGTACCAGCACCCACTCTTCCACGGGGTTGAGTGTGGACTTGATATCGGTCAGGACGTGCACGGTATCGTAATATACCAGGGCCACGTTGCCACGGTATGCTGTTACTGATGCCGTGTCCGCGCCCGTGTCCTCGGGCTTTACGGCCTCGTCAAGTGTTAATGATGTATCGCTGGCTATGGCCGCCACTCTATACCAGCGCGTGCCCGTAGATTTTCTAATGTAGTAGTCTACGGCGAGTTCGGAGGTAAAGGCGGTGCTGGAGCCGGTGACGGTCTTACTGCCGCTGGTAAAGGTGATGGTACCGGTAAGGGCGCCAGATACGCCGTCTGCTTCCGGTTGTACATCCGCGTCTATTTCAATGGTGCCGTTATCGATTACGTTAACGCCGTGGTCTTTCCTGGGGCTTCCCCCTACCGGATACTCAATGTGGTGTACCCGGATTAAGTCCGATAGCGAGGAAATATCCAGTAGTTTTGACTCCGCAACAGTTAGCACTGGTTCAAAAGCCCTCACGGGTGACGCCTTGGAGAGTTCGAGCACGCACGCGCTTATGTGCGTATTCACCTCATCAGGCTTCCACTCCCTGGCCGTGGCGGGGTCAAACTCATCCCTTAGTATCTGTAACACATCATTTAGTATCGCCGTTAGATTTCGTTTCATTCGCACTCTTCTTTGGGGGTTATTTACCCCTGGCGGCGTCAACCTGGGACGCGCACCCTCTGATTCTTTCCGCCATCGCGCCTTCCGCGCCCACAACCACGAACGCTACCGTTTCCCCATCCACTGTAAGTTCAAGGCCGGGGCTGTTTTTCAGGGCCTTGGCATCCATTTTTTTAAATTCAGTTACTGATTTTTTCAGCATCTTTTGCCTCTTTTCTATAAACCGGTACTATGGTCAGGTCCGGCAGCACCATGTTCAGGCCGGGATCGCAGACCTCATGGATTATCGCCCTTATTACATCGAGGGCCGGGGGACATTTTAGCCGGTACAGCATCTGCAACGCTTTACCCCCATCAGCTTTATAAGCTACCTTGGGGTCTTGAATCGGGAACGTCTCGCAGGTAAAAGGACGGTGATTATAGACAGCGCAGGAGTTATTGACGCAGTACTGGCACCCGCCTTTGGTATCTAAATATATCCGGCCATCAACTTCATTCCCTATCCGAGGTTCTTCGGCGGTGTCGGATTTCAGGTAATTCAATTCATTTTGGGATAGGTGGACTTTATCATACCGGCAACAGTCACCGCAGAGTCCGGGTGGGCACTTCAACATGGTCATAAGGCGGTGGCGGTTTCTCGGTAAATCCTCCATTGGCAGCGGTATGTTCTGGTCTTTATAGTATTTGTAGCAGTCCAGCCAGAACAGATTGTCTTTATAGAGGTCGGGTTTGTTCCAGTACTTTGAAAACATTATCGTTTCTTGTCCTGTAAGTTCAGCCATTCCGCTCCTTTTAGTAGCGGGGGGGCGCAAATCCCCCCCGCTATCTTTTTTGTATTTGTTTAGGCGTAAGTCCAGACGCCCACACCACCAGCTCCGCCCCTTGCCAAAGTCACCCAGTTGACGGCATCGACAGCCCTTAACCAGATAAGGTTGCCGATAGCCTTGTCATCACTGACATTGTCTTTGGCGGCACCGGCAGCGTTAAGCAGTTTATCACTGGCACCGGCTGTGATTTTCAAGGTATTCACCGAGGCCAGGTGATAGAAGATAAACTCAAGACCGGCGGCGGCCGCGGGAAGCGTGAGCTCAACGTCAGCCGTGCACGTAACTTCAACGTAGCCGCACTCTGCTACAGTGAGAGTGGCGGTCTCGGCCTTGGCTGTCTTTCTCACGTTCTGGACATAACCGGCCGTCAGCACCACGTTCCCTTCCGTAAGGGTAACGTTGCCTTTAGTCAGGGTGATGTCCTTGCCGGTAGGCACGACGAATCCGGCGCTGAATATCGGGGCGGCGGTAAAGGTCGCTATGCCGGTAAAGGTAGAAGCTCCCCCTACTGCTAATGTCCCGCTAAGAGAGAGGTCGGTTGAGGTCAGATACCCATCGGCGCAGAAGTAAGCCCTTGTGGTAGAAAGGATGCGTCCGCAGACTTGCGGGGTCGTACCCACTGAATCCTCCAGTTTGCCACTTTCCCCCAGGTAAAGGGGGTCCATAACATCGGCGGCAAGGGCAAGAACACCATCGCTCCAGACCCCGTTACTTTCAGTGGGACGAACTTCTACGACAATAGCTTTCGCCATCCAGATAGTGTCACCGGCCGCGCCGTCCTCAAGGGCGAAGCAATCGGCGGCAATACTGGAACTGTCATCCGCCAGAATGAAACCCTCGTTAGTTACATCAGCCGCGAGGGCGTCCCCGGCTACACAGGCCGCATAAAGCACAGCCTGAAATTTCAAAAAGGCATCAAGAATTGTTTTTCCACCTACATCAATATACATTTTATTTCCTTTCCTTTCTGTATTCGCTTAGGCGGCAACAACGCCGTCAGCGTCAATGCCTACGATTTTCACGCACGACACCAGTGACTTTATGAGAATGGTGGGATACCACTGGATATGCGCCCACTCATTGTTGGTTTTGGGTACAGGTGCCCAATCGACCCATTTCATAGGCTCGACCTGCATACCCTCAAGGGCGCGGGGTTCAAAGGAGAGAATGAAGATAGAGGTGGTGAGGCCGCCGGTACTGGCCGAGAACGCGCCCGCACTCGTGAGTTCGGTGTCGAGGATGTAATCGGATGTGGCCCAGTACAGGCCGGGCCGGTATTGGTCGAGCGGCACCCCGAACTCGTCTTTGGTGGCGGTAGCTCCGGCGCCAACACTGCGGAGGTATTTATCAACCCCTCTCTTTAAGCCCTTGCTGGAGAGAATGAGGACTGACTTGAAGCCCTTTACCATATCCAGGGCTTTGTCCAGGTGTCCGCTCATTTGTAGCGGCACGGTCTGGGTATCGCTGCCGTCTACCTGCAACGTGTTATAGGTAGTATCGGTGAGCAGGACATGGAGGCCGTCAATTTCCTTGGGGTTGGTGGTTTTGTTCCCGTAGTAGAACCCCTCCATAAACTTTTTCTTCGCGGCTTTGACCGCAGAGTTCTGGAGTTCTTTCTTGATATCGTTCACGTTGGAGCGGGTCTTTTTGGTAAAGTCATCGAGTTCTACCGGGGAGTCAAGGATTTTGGGTACGGCCGATAATTTATTCCACGTGGGGTTGTTCGTTACCCGGATTTCATTTACGGCGTACCAGTTGGCTCCCGCCTCGGTAGCCTCACGGGTATATTCGTAGGCATTACCTACGAGTGTTTCCCAGCGTATGCGCTGGAGAATGGGGTCGTCTTTAACGAAAGTCTCAACAACGCCCTGCCCTAGCACGGTATTGGAGAGTTTAGATGCTTCTACAAGTGGTAATCCAGACATTTTAATATCCTTTCTTTAATTCATTTTTTCGTTGGGATGATTCATTCCGTATTCGATTTTCTCGTCTGTGGTCATATCCGAGAATGACTTTTTGCCCCCTGGTTTATTCGGGTCAAGGTGAAGAGGAGGGGTTGCGGGTTTGTTGGGGTCGGGCTTGACAAATTTCTGCGCGTACCTTGTCACTTGTTCTTCACTGGTAAAACCAAGTTCCTCGCAATCGCTTTTCAGGGTTGCGGGGTCGAGAGCGTTCTCTTTAGCCACGCGCTGTATCATGACCTCGCGGCTACTTTCATCCGCCTGCTTCAAGTGCTCGGCAAATTCCGCCTCCTTGGCTTCCTGTTTGGCAATGCGGCCTTTGAGTTCCTGCTCCCTTTTATCAAGGTCTCTCTTCCTCTGCCATTCCTTGCGGCCGTCCGGTGTTGCGCTGGCTTCCGCCTCCTCTTTTTCATCCTGCCGTCTCCGCAATTCGTTGATTTCCTTTGTTAAGGAGTCAAGGTTTTGATTTGACGCATCCCGTTCCTTGGTGAGGGTATCAATGGTTTTCATGAGTTTGGAGTGCCGTTTAACTATCTCCTTTTCAGGAACCATCTTCTCTTCTGGGGCTGAAGGGGTAGTCCCATCTTCGGGAGAAGGCCGTTGCTGCGCAAGGGCGTTCTCTGCCGTTTTGGTTTCGCCGTTCATGGTCATGTTAAAATCCTCCTAATTGTTTTTTCCCAATAAAAAAGCCCCGCGTTAATATTCCGTGGGGCTTTAAAAGAAACTGATGTATTTATTAAGGTGTTCTTATTTTGTCTCTCAGGTATTGTATTTCCTGCGCCATCTGCTCCGCGGGTGTAAGTTTAGACCGTCTCTTCTTTTCCCAGATCGGCGTGGTGACTTTTTTGGTCAAAAGCAACCACTCTTCCAGGTCCCGGTTAGCTGCGCGGAAGTCGTCACGGGGTTTGCCTTCAATCAGGTTGACGTACTGAGAGTACTTGTCAAATACTTCACGGGAAGGCAGGTTGGTGAAATCAATCGGCTCGTTTTCCATGAGTCCCAGGTAAACATTCTCGTAAAAGGCCGGGTGTTCAATCAAATAGCAATCGTCTACGTACCATGACAGCCTGTCCCCGTTCTTGTCCCTGGCCCAGTCCTTGGGGATACCCGTGGCTAAAAGTGCGTAATAGCTTACGTACCTGTCCACGTACTCATC
>JAQTMM010000012.1 GCA_028714335.1 Dehalococcoidales bacterium | reverse complement strand
GTTGTTTTTTGCGCGGTGCGCGCTCTACTGAAAAATAAAAAGCTAAGGGCGGAACTCAACGAGGGGCTGGTAAAGCTCTATAAAGACTCTAAAGTGGACAAGTATTACGACGGCTCCATCTTTAAAGGCTACGAGACCAGATATAACCTCTTTGCGTCAATGCTCATTGCGGTGGGGGCGGTCAGCGTGATAGCGCCGCTGGTTGCTTTCATAGATAAAATGGTATCCCTTTAACGGGGAAAAGGCGAGAGGGAGGGGTAAAATCCTCCCTCTTTTTTGTATGCAGTCGACATCAGGTCTGATATAATTAAAAGGTACCCCTGAATATTACTTTGTAATTTCTCCAAGGAGTGTTCTCCGTTATGACTATAAAAATCGTTACTGACAGCACGTCCGATTTACCGCCGGAATTAGCTAAAGAGCAAGACATCAGCGTCGTGCCCATTTATCTGCGCTTCGGGCAAGAGGTCTACCGCGACATGATAGACATCGACCAGGATGAGTTTTACCAAAAACTAACACATGGCCCCGTTCACCCCAGCACCACGCAACCATCGCCAAAGGATTTTTCCAACGTTTACAAGGAACTAGGCAAAAAAGCCGACGGGATTCTTTCCATCCACATCAGCAGCAAATTAAGCGGCACCTATAACGCGGCGCTGCGGGGCAAAGAAGATGCCGACCCAAAATGCCCCGTTGAAGTGATTGACTCGGAGGTGGGGACGATGGGTTTGGGGCTACTGGTTTTAGCCGCCAATAAGTTAGCTAAAGCCAGCAAGAACCTGCAGCAGCTAGTCCAAGAAGTTAAACAAATGATTCCCAACATCCATGTCATGGGATTACTAGATACTCTCAAATACCTGCAGTTGGGCGGACGACTTGGCAAGATGCAGGCGCTGCTGGGTTCCATTTTAAGCATTAAGCCGCTGTTAATCCTAAAGGATGGAGTGCTATCGCCGGCGGGACGCGTGCGCAGTCGCGCCAAGGGCATCGATTCTTTGGTTGAGTATGTGAAAAATGCCAAGGAAATTCATGACCTATCGGTGATATACAACACCACGCTGGACGAAGCCAAAGCCCTCGTTAAACGGCTGGGCGGAGTCTTCGACGAAGCCCAGATAAAGCTGGCCAGGCTGGGACCGGGATTGGGCGTTCACGCCGGCCCGGGATTATTGATGGTAGCTTTGATAGGGAAACGGTAAAAAGCCATTCGTCTTTACTTTTTCTCCTCACTTTCTCTACTATATACACCCGTAGAGAAGCCTGCTATACTTAAGGATAACTTTGAATTTTAGTCTGTAATATCACCCAGGAGTTATTGCCGTTATGACTATAAAAATCGTCACCGACAGCACGGCTGACCTGCCGCCCCAACTGGCTAAAGAACTCGGTATTACCGTTGTGCCGGTTTATCTGCGTTTTGGGGAGGAAGTATTCCGGGACGTAATAGACATCAGCCAGGACGAGTTTTACGACAGGCTGATGCACGGCAGCGTACATCCCAGCACATCAGCGCCGGCGCCGCAGGACTTTATTGATGTTTATAAAGAGCTAAGTAAAGAGGCGGACGGGATACTATCGATTCACGTAACGAGTAAACTAAGCGGCACCTACAACTCGGCGCTGCGTGCCAGAGAATCGGTGGAAAATGAATGCTGCCCTATTGAAATAATCGATTCGCAGGAAGTGACGATGGGCCTGGGGCTGATAGTTCTGGCCGCTAACAAACTGGCGCAAGCCGGGAAGAGCCTGGAATATATCGCTAATGAAGTTAGACAAATGACGCCCCGAATTCATTTGCTGGGATTCCTCGATACACTGAAGTACCTGGCGCTGGGCGGGCGCATCGGCAAGATGCAGGCGCTATTAGGTTCGGTGCTGAACATTAAACCTATGATAACCATCAAAGACGGGTTGCTAACACCGGCCGGGCGGGCACGCAGCCGCGCCAAAGGCATTAATAACCTGTTTAACTTTGTGAAGAATTCGCCGGAGATTCAGGATATATCGGTGGTTTACAACACTACGCTGGAAGAAGCTCAGGACCTGATAGACCGGATGAGTAAAATATACAATGACCAAAAGATAAAATTAGCACGACTGGGACCGGCGCTGGGCGTCCACACGGGACCGGGCATGTTGATTGTAGCCTTACTAGGGCGGAAATAAGGGGGGCAAACTCCCACTTATTTTTTTTCTTTTTTCTTGAGACGGTTTTGTTCCAGTCTTTCTAAATCCCGCTTGACTTTATCCTCGCCGATGGGGTGGATTTTCTTTGCTACCCAACCCCCGACGAAAAAGCTCCAGCGGTACTGGTCGATTTCTTCCCAGACGTCATATTCTTTAGTAAAGCGCCGCATATCTTCGTTCTGTTTTAAAGCGGAATCGGCGTCTTCATCCACAGCGGCAACGCCATGCCGCCTGCGGGCGGCATTAAGCTCCGCCTGGTCAGCACTCTCACCGGCAAACATTTTCTTTAAAAAAGAGAGAAAACTCATACTCCCCTACTTTCCTGAATCCATGTTTTATGGTATACGTCCCGGCATTGTGTTGTCAATGTTGCGGAAGAATCAGGGCGTTTTTTCACCACGGAAATAGAGAAAATTGTGCCAATTGTACTTAAAAATAAGCCAGCGTAAGGCTAAAAGGCACAGCATACCAAGTTTGCCAGGCTTACCATTGACAGATATTACGTTATAGTGCATAATATTGAGGTTAAATGCGCAAAACTTGCATCTAGAAAGTCAAGGAGTACATGTTAAAAATCAGATTGCGCCGTACGGGCGCCAGAGGACAAGCCAGTTATAGAATGGTAATCGTAGACAGCCGGGCGCCCCGGGACGGAGCCTTTGTTGAAATTATAGGGAACTACAATCCGCGCACCGAACCGGAATCGGTTACCATCAAAGAAGAAAGAGCCCTGTATTGGCTTAAGCAGGGAGCTCAACCGACAGACACCACTGCCCGACTACTAGGTAAGGCAGGTATCATGGACAAATTCAAACCAGTCAAGGAGAAGTCATGAAAGACCTAGTTACCTACATCGCCAAGAGCATCGTCAACAATCCTGATTCAGTGAATGTTGACGAGGAAACTACGGAAGAGGGAATCACGCTTAAGCTACGCGTGGCTGATGAGGACAAAGGCAGAATCATCGGTAAGCAAGGCCAGATTGCCCAGGCAATGCGCACACTGCTAAGGGTAAAAGCCGCTAAAGCCCAGACCCGTGTCCGCCTAGAAATTATGTAATCGAGACTCCTTAGACCTGACTTAATACCCGTCGCTCTTCCATCTAAGAAGAGTCGCAAAATATGGCAGCAATTAAAAAAAGCCCCGATATATCGGTATATATCGGGGCTAATTATTTTATGAGATTGATTAAACCTTGCGGCGGCGTCTTAGTTTTTCCGCAACAGAAAGGCGCACTAAAGCGCGGCGCAGAGCGGCTTCGGCGCGGAGGGCGTCCATACCGGTTTGCTTAACTTTAAGGCGGTCTTCGGCGCGTTTACGGGCTTCATCGGCGCGGGAAATATCAATTTCCTCGGCGCGTTCCGCCTGGTCGGCCAGCACGATTACATGGTCGGGACGCACTTCTAAAAAGCCGCCGGAAATAGCCATAATTTCTTCCTGGCCGCCTTTACGCACCACCAGCTCGCCGGCTTCCAGAGTGGTCATCAGGGGGGCGTGGTGGGGTAAAATGCCAAGCTGGCCCGATACACCGGGGGCGACGACTTCGTCGACATCCTCGGAGTAAACGATACGCTCGGCAGTAACGATATCAATCTTAAAGCTAGGCATTACTCCCTGCTCCTAAAGCCTTGGCGGCTTCAACTACTTCTTCAATACCGCCGACCATATAAAATGCCTGCTCCGGCAGGTCATCATACTTGCCTTCCAGAATCTCTTTAAAGCCACGGACGGTGTCCTCAACCTTGACGTATTTGCCGGGGCGGCCGGTAAAGGCTTCGCCGACGAACATGGGCTGGGATAAAAAGCGCTGGATGCGGCGCGCGCGGGAGACGTTCTGCTTATCTTCTTCGCTTAACTCCTCAATGCCAAGGATGGCGATGATATCTTGCAGGTCTTTATAACGCTGGAGGACGCGCTGTACTTCACGGGCGACGTTATAATGCTCCTCGCCAACAACCAGCGGGTCGAGGATGCGGGAGGTGGAGGTTAAGGGGTCAACGGCGGGGTATAAGCCCTGCTCGGCAATGGAGCGGTCAAGAGCCACGACACCGTCGAGGTGTCCGAAGGTCGTCGCTACGCCGGGGTCGGTGTAGTCATCCGCCGGAACGTAGATAGCCTGGAAGGAGGTAATCGAGCCCTTCTTCGTCGAGGTAATGCGTTCCTGCAGTTCGCCCATTTCGGTAGCGAGGGTGGGCTGGTAGCCGACGGCGGAGGGCATACGCCCCAAAAGCGCCGAGACTTCCATACCCGCCAAGGTGTAACGGTAAATATTATCGATAAAGAGCAGGACGTCCTGCCCTTCGTGGTCTCTAAAGTATTCCGCCATGGTGAGGCCGGTCAAGCCAACACGGAGGCGGACGCCCGGAGGCTCGTTCATCTGGCCGAAGACCATAACCGTTTTACTAATGACGCCGGATTCCTGCATCTCACGCCAGAGGTCATTGCCCTCGCGGGAGCGCTCGCCAATGCCGGTGAAAACGGAAAAGCCGCTGTGGACGGTGGCGATATTGCGGATAAGCTCCTGAATGATGATGGTCTTGCCAACGCCAGCACCGCCGTAAGCCCCGATTTTACCGCCCCTGGTAAAGGGGCAAATGAGGTCAACAACTTTTAGGCCGGTTTCCAGCACCTGGGTGGAGGTTTCCTGGTCTTCAAAGGACGGGGCGGGGCGGTGGATGGGCCAGTGGTCTTTGGTTTTCACCGGGCCGAGGTTATCCAGCGGGGTGCCCATAACGTCGAAGAGCCTGCCCAGCGTTTCCTTGCCGACCGGAACCTTTAACGCCGCGCCGGTATCATTGACTTCGACGCCGCGCGCTAATCCATCGGTGGGGGAAAGGGAGAGGCAGCGCACCCAGTCATTGCCGAGGTGGTCCTGCACTTCAAGGACAATTTTGTCTTTGCCGCTGCCGATTTCTAAAGCGTTAAAAAGCGCTGGCAGTTCATTCGGGGGAAACGCGACGTCCACTACCGTGCCGATTACCTGAACTACTTTTCCTTTAGCCATAACAACCTCACTGTACTTGAGTTTATTCTTTTTCACCCTCACCCTACCCTCTCCCGTCAAGGAAGAGGGTGTTTTCTACCCCACCCTACCACCTGGATTCCCAATAAAGTGGGAATGACGTTTAATATTTTATTCTAATGCCACCACGCCGCCGGTAATATCCAACAGCTCGTTGGTAATAGATTCCTGCCTTGCCTTGTTATATATTAAGGTCAGTTCACCGATAAGTTCATTAGCGCTATCGGTAGCACTGCGCATCGCCACCATGCGGGCGGACTGCTCGCTGGCGATGGACTCTAAAATGGCGTGGTAAATTTCCATTTCCACAAAGCGCGGCAGCAGGTTGCCCAAAACCGCCTCGGCTGTCGGCTCATATATATAATCAACGTTCTGCCCACCGGGGATTTCCGCCGGCTGCACCGGCAATAGCTGGTGCAGTACCGGTTTTTGCACCATGGTGGTAATGAACTGGGCGTAGGAAATATAAACCATGTCAATAGTGCCCTCGGTGTATTCCTGAATAACGATATTGGAGATGGGGAGGGTATCGATGAAAGAGGGCTTGTCACTCAACTGGGTGAACTCGGCGCATAAGGAGCAGGAGCTGCGCACAGAAAAGTCGCGCCCCTTGCGCCCCACCGCCACGACCTCGACGGGGACTTCCTGCTTGAGAATAAAGTTGCCCAGCTGACGGTTAAGGTTGGCGTTAAGCCCGCCGCACAGCCCCCTATCCGGAGTGATATGCACGACGCCGATTTTCTTGATGTCGCGTTTTTGTAAAAGCGGATGGCGCAGGCTGGTTTCCGGCAGCGCCGCCAGGTCGGCGATGACCTGCTCGATTTTCTCGGCATAAGGGCGTCCCTGCAGACCGCGCTCCTGGGCTTTGCGCATACGAGAGGCGGCAATCATCTCCATAGCGCGAGTGATTTTAGCGATGTTCTGGACGCTCTTAATGCGGCGGCGTACCTTACGAATATCCGGCATGAGCTATTTCTTCCCCTTGTTTATAGCGTCTAATCTCTCTCTGGCGACTGGATAGTGCTTAATAACGAACTCTAGTTGGGCGCACGGATAATCTACACAATACCCGCAGTTTTCCAAGCCTTTTTCTTTGGCACACGTGCGTATCTGGCACGTGGCGCAATGACCCATTTTAACACCCTGGGAATCACAGCTGGTGCAGTTCACAGCGGAGACCGGCATGACGGGGATGTTGTACTGCTTAGCCCACCTCTCCGCCGTTGCCTGGCGCAGTTTATCATCGTTTTTCATGGTGGCGATATAGGCGCCGCATTCAGCACACACGAGACCGCAATAAACCATTTCTTTTTCTTTCATATTGCCCCCTTCATTCGCGAGCTGATGAAAAACGAGATTCTTCGCTACGCTCAGAATGACAAGTCACTTTATTTACCGAATCCTTGTTTAAATTCGGTGACGGCTTTTTTAAGTTTAGCCTCAACATCGTCGCTAAGGTTCTTGGTCTTGGTGATGGACGCGCCGACGTCTTTATAACTGGCCTCGATGAATTTATAGAAGTTGTTTTCAAAGTCCACGACCTTGTCCATCGGGATGTCGTCCATGTAGCCGTTAATGACGGCATAGAGTATCATGACCTGCCGTTCCAACGGCACGGGCACAAACTGCCCCTGCTTTAAGACTTCCTGGATGCGCTGGCCGCGCTCCAGCTGGGCGCGGGTGGCTTTATCAAGCTCGGCGGTGCCGAACTGGGCGAAAGCCGCGACCTCGCGGTACTGGCCCATATCCAGCTTAAGGCGGCTGGCAACCTTCTTCATAGCGGCGGTCTGGGCTTTGCTGCCCACGCGGGAAACGGAGATACCCACATTAAGAGCAGGCTTGATGCCGGCGTTAAAGAGGTCGGACTCAACGTAAAGCTGGCCGTCAGTGATGGAAATAACGTTGGTGGGGATATAAGCGGAAACGTCTCCAGCCTGGGTTTCAATAATCGGGAGCGCCGTCATCGAGCCGCCGCCGTGGTCTTTATCGAGCTTGGCCGCTCTTTCCAGCAAGCGGGAGTGCAGATAAAACACGTCGCCGGGATATGCCTCGCGGCCCGGGGGACGCCTTAACAAAAGCGAAAGCTGGCGGTAAGCCCAGGCGTGCTTGGAAAGGTCATCGTAAATAATCAGGACGTCTTTGCCCTGCTCCATAAATTCTTCGCCCATAGCGCAGCCGGAGTAAGGGGCTAAATATTGCAGAGCTACGGAGTCGGAGGCGCTGGCGGCAACGACGATGGTATGCTCCATAGCGCCGTGCTTTTGGAGGGTTGCCACAACGCGCGCCACCTGCGATACCTTCTGGCCGATGGCGACGTAAATACAAATAAGGTCGCCGCCCTTCTGATTAATAATAGCGTCTAAAGCGATGGCGGTCTTGCCGGTGGAGCGGTCACCGATGATAAGCTCGCGCTGGCCGCGGCCGATGGGGAACATACTGTCCACCGCTTTAATGCCGGTCTGGACGGGGGTGTCAACCGGGGCGCGGAGGACGACGTTAGGAGCAACGCGTTCGATGGGGCGGGTCTTGTTCGTCTTGACAGCGCCCTTGCCGTCAATGGGGCGGCCGAGGGAATCGACAACGCGTCCTATCATGGCTTCGCCCACGGGGACTTCAGCGATTCTGCCGGTACACTTAACCTCGTCGCCTTCCTTAATCTGGGTGTAGTCGCCGAGGATAACAGTGGAAACGCTTTCTTCCTCAAGGTTTAAAGCGATGCCGATTATGTCATTGGGAAACCGCAGCAGTTCGTTATACTTAGCCGATGCCAGGCCGTGAATCCTGGCGATGCCGTCGCCGACCTCAATGACGGTGCCGACGTCCACCATAGTCACGGCAGTGCCGAACTGCTCAATCTGTTGTTTTAAGATAGATACAATATCTTCGCCTCGCGTTGCCATAGGCGTTGCCTCCTTTGATTCTCTATACCCAACCCCCTGGACTCCAGCCTACGCTGGAATGACAAGAAAAGGAATGTATTCTCACCCTGCCCTCTCCCGTCAAGGGAGAGGGATTTTTATTTTACCCTTTCGCCTGTCTCAAGTTCTCTTTTTAACGTGGCAAGTTTATTGCGGGTGGAACCGTCGAGCAGTTTGCCGCCGACTCTAACGACCACACCGCCTAAGATATCCGGGCTGACCTGCGTTGTAACTACGACTTTAGCGTTCTCTAAAGCGCCCAGCCGGTCCGCCAGTTTCTTTTGTTCATCAGCGTCAATGGGGATGGCGGTTGTAATTTCCGCTTCTTCAATTCCCCGGTAGGCGTTCAACAGGTTTTTATATTCCTTGGCTATTTCACCGATGATGCCGATGGATGAACGGGATATCAACAGCAACATGAGATTCGTCGCCAGGGGGTTGACGGCGCCTAAACGCTTTTTAAGAAAGCCGGATTTAGCCTCCAGTGTTATCCTGGGGCTTTCCAGCGCGGCGAGAAAGTCGCCCTCGCTGACGGCGGCAACGATGTTATCAAGGTCGGTTTGCCACCTATCCAGTGCTTTCTTTTCCAGCGCTATCTCAAAAACGGCTTGAGCGTAGCGCCGGGCGTTGGCTTTTTTTCCCATATTGCCTGCTTAATTAGTTTTTCTTAAGGTTAGTGCTTTCTTCGAGTACTTTATCAATAAGCTCGCGGTGCTCTTTTTTGTCTAAAGACTTTTCAATGACCTTGCCCGCCGCCAGAACCGTAAGATCGGCAAATTCACGGCGCACGCCGTCAACAGCTTCGTCACGCTCGCGCTTGATTTCCTCGCGCGCCCGGACGAGCAGTCCTTCGGCTTCCTTCTTAGCGTCTTCCTGCGCTTTAGTCTTAATTTCTTCGCCAGCCTTGATGGCGCGCTCAATGCGTTCCTGGCTTTCACGGCCAGCCTGCTCCAGCTGTTTCTTAAGCTCTTCCTCGGTTTTTGCCGATTGAGCCTTCACAGCTTCAGCCTGCTCCAAGCTATCCTTAACGCGCCTGGAGCGCTCATCGAGCATCTTCATCAAAGGCTTGTAGGCGACAACGCGCAGGAGCACCAGCAGAATGACGAAGGTCACAATCTGCGTTACCAGCACTCCCCAGTTTATGCCTAGTTCAGATATTCCACCCATATTAACCCCCTTGGTCGTCTAGCTTAACTCCACCCGGTTTACTTGGGCATCGTCAGGACGGCGTGGAGCAGGATGCCGGCAAAGACGATGACGCCGACAATTACCGCGCCGATGATAATCGAGATGAAATTGGGTAATCCTTCATTTTCCATATTTTCCCCCAATATTACTTACGTTGATTCAATGTCCCGCCGGATTAGAATACGAAGCCGAGCATGATGGCCACAACCAGAGCGTAAATAGCGATAGCTTCGGCCATAGCGATGGCGATTAACATGTTGGTCATAATCGGGCCCCTGGCTTCAGGATTGCGCGCCAGACCCTGCATAGCGCCGTAGCCGAGGATGCCGATACCGAGACCGGGACCTAATGCCCCCAGACCCATGACCAGACCTACTGCCAGCATTTTCATTGCTTCTGCGTCCATTATGTTCCCTCCTTAAGTAATTCCTTTTCTTCTGTATTTTTATTTTCGTGTGATTCGCCTTCATGAGAGGCAACCGCCATCGTCACGAAGACGAGGGTTAAGCCGGCAAACACCAGAGCCTGGATAAAGCCGACGAATAATTCAAAGCCATAAACGACCCAACTCATCGCCATGGGGACAAGGAAGGCGACGATAACCACCAGAATTTCACCGGCGGTCATGTTGCCGAAGAGACGGAAGGTAAAACTAATGATGCGGATAAGCATACTCAAAAATTCCAACCCGCCGACGAAGGCGTTAACAAAGTTGGAGAAAATATCCATAAAATTGAGCTTTCCCCGGAATATCCCATCGATGCTGCGCAAAAGAGGCCCAAAATTAAAATACTGCTTAACCCAGCTAAAGCCGATAGATTTCATGCCATAAAACGCCACAAAAACGCAGGACACCAGCGCTATAGCGAGAGGGGTATTAAGGTCGGTGTTGGCGCCGCGTAATAATTCATACTCATGGCCGCCACCGCCTACTAAAATAGAGCCAAAGCCGGGTATCAGACTCAACCAGGCGTTAAAAGCTACAAACAGGAAGATGGTGCAAACGACGGGGAAAAACTTGCGCCCGTTCTCTTTACCGGCGACGCTTTCACAGAGGTCGTAAATCCAGCCGAGGAGAAATTCAAAGATAACCTGAATGCGATTGGGGACGATTTTCATGCGGCGGGTAATCAGCCAGCTGCCGACGACCAGGAAAATAACGGTGAACCAGCCAGCCAGCATGGTATTGGTGATGGGAAAGCCGCCTATCTCAAAAAGGTGCGGCGCCGCCAGGTGGATTGCCGGTTTTTCTACGACTATCCACGAAGGAAGGTCGAGGTGGAACATCGCCTGCCCGATGGGACCGGCTAAGAAGCCGATAACCACGATGCCGATGGCAACAATAGCTACAATAATAACTATAGGTAAAGAACAACCAAGACAGCCGCGCTTCTTAGGCTCGGCCATTAACGTTTCTCCTGATTATTTGTTTCTTTAATTAATGAGCGAAGCATCTGATAAACTCCGTAGCCAGCTATTACCAGCCCTATTACCAGGCCGATGATTATATACAACGGTTGCTTATCGCCCAGCCACCAACCTAAAAATGTGCCCCCCGCAATACAGGTTGCTACATAAAACCCGATGCCAGTTAATTTTAATGCCGGCAGCCATTTGTACATAACCACCCCGCTGCGCTGGACACCAAGATATCTTATCAAAAATCAAGGGTATGGGTCAAACCAATGTTAGCCTAATGCAAAGTTTAACGGCACTTGATATATAGAGATACAGCCGATTTCACTAAATATACTACGCATTATTGCGTAATTTTTCTTGTCTATTAGTTAAGTGAATGCAAGAATTGGGGAAATGTATGACAATTACGTTAAATTTTCTTGCCCTTGAACGGCGAGGAGCCGAAGCTGCCCGCTTTAACCTCGCCGGCGATTGCGTCGCCGGTGACTTTAGCAGTATATTCCAGTTTCATCTCCCCCATCGGGCTGTTGATATCCATCGTCCATGTTAAAGCGTCGCCGTTGACCGTGCCGGTAAATTCCTGTTTGCCCATCATGCTTTCCGCCGTGCCGCTTAATTTACCGCCATCGGTTTTGAAAGTCATGGTAGCTTCCTGCTTGCCCATCGGGGTATCAATCTCGATTTTATAAGAGCCGTCAATCGCCATGATGTCCCTCCATAAATATTAGTGGAGAAGTGATACAGCATATTAACATCACCCCGAATTATTGTCAAACAAAAAAGCCCTGCTGATTGGGCAGGGCTTTTAGCAGTCAACGTTACTGTTTAGGATTTGCGCTTATCGAAGTCGTCCAGGTCAAGAGTGTTGATGAAGTCATAAAAGGCAGACATTTTCTTTTTGATTTCTTCATCGTTAATCTTGATGGGCTTGCCTTCCGGCGTTTCCTTTTCATCGAAGATGGGTTTGCCGGTCTCACCGTCCAGCAGGATGCCGGCTTTATCCAGCACGCCTTCGTCGGCGTAAATAGGCACGCCAGTCCTCACCGCGAGGGCTAAAGCGTCGCTGGGGCGGGAATCGACTTCCATCTGTTTGCCGGAGGTGTCAATGACGACTTTGGCAAAGAAGGTGTCGTTTTTGAGGTCGTTAACGATAATAGAGTTGACGACCCCTCCCAGAGTATCAATAACCGAGTTCAAAAGGTCGTGGGTTAAGGGGCGGGGCACAGCGACTCCCTGCAGTTTTACTGCAATGGCGTCAGCCTCCGCCGGCCCTATCCAGATGGGCAGATAACGGTCTGAAACTTTCTCTTTGAGAATCACCACACGCTGGTAATTCATCAGGCTGACCCGAATGCTGTCTATGGTCATTTCTATCATATTAAACCTCCCTAACCCCTAATCACTTCTCCATATTTTTAATTCTAAACCCGATTTATTCACCCTGTCAAATTAGGTATTTCGCACAAGTTGAAAAAACAGTGTACAGATTGATATAATAATATAACACCCCCACTCACATGATAACCCCTTACTTAGAACAGAGGAGGACTTATGCAAAAAACCGCCAAGGCCGTAGTCTGGTTTAACGAGGTAACCAAAAACGACATACCTCTTGTGGGTGGAAAGGGTGCCAATCTTGGTGAAATGACTAATGCCGGAATCCCGGTTCCTCCTGGATTCATCGTAACCGCCTCCGCATATTTCGACTTCATCGAAAAAGCCAATCTTCATGATAAAATCAAATCACTCCTTGAACCCGTAGATGTTCATAACAGCAAACAACTCCAGGAAACAGCCCTCAAAGTCCAAAAGCTCATCACCGACGCCAAGATGCCCGCTGAAACAGCTATAGCCATCGAAGAGGCTTATAAAAAGATGGGCGACGGGCTGGTAGCCGTACGCTCTTCCGCCACTGCCGAAGACCTGCCGGAGGCATCGTTCGCCGGGCAGCAGGCAACCTTCCTCAACATCCAGGGCAAAGAGGACGTCGTTAACGCCGTCCAGAAGTGCTGGGCGTCGCTGTTCGAGGCCAGGGCAATATTTTACAGACAGGAACAAGGATTCGAACACTTTAGGGTCGGGATAGCCGTACCGGTGCAGCGCATGGTGCAGAGCGAATCCTCCGGCGTGATGTTCACCATCGAGCCCAACACCAGCGATACAAATACAATCACCATCGAGGCGGTGCTGGGGCTGGGAGAAATGATTGTTTCCGGCGACGTAACGCCCGATCATTATACGGTTAACAAGAAGGGCGATAAAATCCTGACTAAAGAAATTAAGAAACAGGAATGGAAGCTGGTCAAGGAAGTGGGCGCGCACGGCAAGGACGAGAACACCAAAATAATCCTGACGCCGGAAGAACAGGCCAGCCAGAAAATTACCGACGACGACATTATCTTCCTGGCGAAAATCGGGAAGACGCTGGAAAAACATTACGGCCATCCGCAGGATGTGGAATGGGCTAAAGAAAAAGGTAAAATCTACATCGTCCAGACCCGCCCGGTGACGACGATTCATAAAGGCAAAGAATCATCCCATGATATAGACGCGCCGGTATTACTCTCCGGTGCGCCGGCCAGCCCGGGCGTGGCTTACGGCCCGGTGAAAATAGTGCCGACGCCCGACGATATTGATAAAGTGATGGAGGGGGACATCCTGGTGGCGGAAATGACCACCCCGGACTTCGTTCCCGCGATGAAGCGCGCCGCAGCCATCGTTACCGACCGCGGCGGCCGCACGGCGCACGCCGCCATCGTCAGCCGCGAGCTGGGCATCCCCTGCGTCGTGGGCTGTGAAAAAGCTACCGCTATTCTTAAAGACGGGCAGATTATCACCGTGGACGGCAGCAACGGGAAGGTCTATCCCGGTAAAATCGAAGTCACGACCGACGTAAAAATCCGCGCCCGCGGCGAAGTTAAAACCAAGACGAAGCTGCTCGCCAACCTGGCGCAGCCGGAAATTGTTGACCGCGTGGCCAAACGGGACGTTGACGGCATCGGCCTATTGCGCGCCGAGTTCATGGTTGCCGAAATCGGCGAACACCCCAGCTACATGATTGAGCAGGGGCGCGGCCAAGAATTCGTGGACAAACTGTCCACCAGCCTTGCCAAGTTCGCGAAAGCCTTCCACCCCCGCCAGGTGGTTTACCGCACCAATGATTTTAAATCCAATGAATATAAAGCCCTCAAGGGCGGCGAAAAGTACGAAATGGACGAGGAAAATCCGATGATAGGCTACCGCGGAGCTTCGCGGTACATCACGGACATCGCAACGTTCAAACTAGAACTTGCCGCCATCAAGAAGGTCAGGGAGCAGTACGACAACCTCTGGGTGATGATACCTTTCGTGCGGACAGTTAAAGAAATGGCCGGCACGAAGAAAATCATGGAGGAGGAAGGGCTAAAGCGCTCCGATAAGTTCAAGCTCTGGATGATGTGCGAAGTGCCTTCCAACGTCATCCTGCTGGAGGAATTTATCGCCGTGGGTATTGACGGTATATCAATCGGCTCCAACGACCTTACCCAGTTGACACTGGGTATTGACCGCGACAGCTCGAAACTCGCCGCCAGCTTTGACGAGCGTAACGAAGCGGTGATGCTTTCCATCGAGAAGGTAGTGAGGACTTGTAAAGCCAAGGGTGTCACCTGCTCCATCTGCGGACAGGCTCCCAGCGTTTACCCGGAAATCACGCAGAAACTGGTGGAGTGGGGCATAACCTCGGTATCGGTCAGCCCGGACATGATTGACGTTACCCGCGACATTATTGCCGAGGCGGAAGCCAAGCTGGGCGTCAAGTAGACTTTAGGAATATTTAATGATATTGTAGGGGCGGAAGTGATTCCGCCCTTATTTATTTAGTCGAAATATGATAGAAGAATTACGCATCAGACAGCTGACCGAGGAGCGGGAAGAAAGCCTCTCGCCCAATGCGGCGAAGAGCCGTGAATCTAAAGGGCGGGAACGCCCCGAAGAACCCGACCCCATCCGTACGTGTTTTCAGCGCGACCGCGACCGCATCATTCACTGCAAGTCCTTCCGGCGCCTGAAGCATAAGACGCAGGTGTTTATTGCCCCCCTTGGCGACCATTACGTTACACGCCTCACTCACACGCTGGAGGTGTCGCAAATCGCCCGCACGATTGCCCGCGCTTTAAACCTTAACGAGGACCTGACGGAAGCCATCGCACTGGGGCACGACCTGGGGCATACGCCCTTCGGGCACTTTGGAGAGGACACCTTAAACGAGCTTTACGACAAGGGCTTCCGCCACAACGAGCAGAGCCTGCGCATCGTCGAACTTTTGGAAAAGGACGGGCAGGGGCTTAACCTGACCTGGGAAGTGCGGAACGGCATCATCAGCCACTCAAAGTCCGGGGTGGCGGTGCTGGGTAAAGACTGGGGCGAGGTGGGCACTTTAGAGGGGGAGGTGGTCAAGATATCCGACATGGTGGCGTACATCAACCACGACATCGGGGACGCGGTACGTGCCGGAATACTGACCGAAAAAGACCTGCCCCGAAAGGCGGTTAAAGTGCTGGGAAGCCGTCATTCACAACGGGTAAACACGATGGTCAGCGACGTGGTAAAAACGTCGTGGGACGTACGAAATCATGTTATAATTAAAGAACGTCCGGCCATCAGGATGAGCCCTAACGTGCTGGCTGCCGCGAACGAACTAAACGATTTTCTTTTTGCGCGGGTATATAACCCCCACACGGCAAGCACGGACGCCGCCAAAGCCAAAGAGGCGGTGGTGTTTTTCTGGAAGTACTTTAACGAGCACCCGGAGAAACTGCCGGCGGAATACAAACTCCATGCGGACACGGTGGAGCGGGGGGTGGCGGATTATATAGCGGGGATGACCGACCAGTACGCATTGAGACTAGCTGAAGAACTGAAATGATAACGATAGTAAATTATAATGCCGGGAACATCAGGAGCGTGCTGCGCGCCTGCAACGAGGCGGGGACAGAAGCACGCATCACCAGCGACCCCGACGCGGTGGCTAAAGCCAGCAAGATAATCTTTCCGGGGGTGGGGGCAGCCCCCAGCGCCATGAAATACCTTAAAGAGATGGGGCTGGACGCGGCGCTGTTAAGCGCCTATAAAGACGGCACACCGATACTGGGCATCTGCCTGGGGGCGCAAATCGGGCTGGAGGAATCGGAGGAGGGGCCGACAAAAGCTCTGGGACTCATACCGGGCAAGACCGTCCGCTTTAAACTCAAGGATAAAAGCCTGAAGATACCGCATATCGGGTGGAACGACGTAAAGGTCGTAAAAGCGCACCCGCTTCTGGAAGGCATTAAAGCGGGCGACCAGTTTTATTTTGTGCATTCATACTACCCCAATCCGGCGTCGGCGGACAACGTCTACGCCACGTCCGACTACGGCCAAGATTTTTGCTGTGCCATAGGGTACAAAAACTATTTTGCCACCCAATTCCACCCGGAAAAGAGCGGGCGGCTGGGGCTGGCTTTACTCGAGCGGTTTGACCGGTGGGAGGGGAAGTAAACATGTTAAGCAAGCGGTTAATCGTCTGCCTGGACGTGCGCAACGGCAAGCTGGCCAAAAGCATCAAGTTTGTGGACACTAAGGACATCGGGGACCCGGTAGCAAAAGCCCGCCAGTATTACGAGGATGGCGTTGATGAGCTGGTTTTCTATGATATCACCGCCTCGCGGGAAGAACGGAACATCATGATTGACATGGTGGAAAAAGCCGCCTCGCAGATATTCATACCCTTCTCGGTGGGCGGGGGGATACGCTCGGTGGAGGACGCTACTAAACTGCGCGAAGCCGGGGCGGAAAAAGTAAACGTCAACTCCGCCGCCATTAAACGCCACGAACTAATAACAGAAATCTCCGATGCCATTGGGGCGCAAAGCACCGTACTCTCAATGGACATCCGGCGAGTAGAACCAACGAAAGAAATACCCTCCGGCTACGAGATAGTCATCAATGGCGGAGTAACGCCCACCGGCATTGACGGTTTGTGGTGGGCTAAAGAAGGGGAAAGACTGGGGGCGGGAGAACTGGTAATCAACTCTATTGACGCCGACGGCACCAAGGACGGCTACGAATTAAAACTCACCCGGATGATTGCCGACGCCGTGGGGATACCGGTGATAGCATCGGGCGGGGCGGGGAAGCCGGAGCATCTTTACGACGTGCTGACCGAGGGACACGCCGACGCCGCGCTGGTGGCATCAGTCGTCCACTACAGCGAATACACCTGCCGCCAGCTCAAGGACTACCTGCACGGGCGGGGGATAAAAATCCGCATGAGTTATTAGGTTAACGATGCCAAAGCCACTCGAAGCCTATATTGATATCGAGACCACCGGCTTGATGTACGGTTCCAGCGAGATTACCGTGGTCGGCATTTACCTGGTGTGCGGCAACGAATCCAGCTTCGTCCAATTCGTCGGGCGGGACGTCACCGCCGACGCCATACTGGAAGCCTTAGAAGGCGTGGACATCATCTATTCCTACAACGGCAGCCGCTTCGACCTGCCTTTTATAAAGTCGCAGTGCGGCATCGATTTGGAAAGGCTTTACCCCCACCGCGACCTGATGTACGACTGCTGGAGGAAGAACTTGCGCGGGGGGTTAAAAGGGGTGGAAAAGCAGGTGGGTATTACGCGCAATCTGCCGGATATGAACGGGATCGAGGCCGTAAAACTGTGGTGGAAATATGTTGACAGCTTCGACCTCGATGCCCTGAACAAACTCTGCGAGTACAATAAGGAAGACGTAGTCAACCTTAAAACACTGCGCGATATTCTGGATTAAGCAGCGGGGTTCATTACCCTACCCATGAACAGAATCGTGCCTGTTGCAAGGTCGCGGATAAGGAAGATGAACGGGCTATCCACAGTGAACATCTGCGGCATGGACAGCGTGCCGATGATGACCGCGCCAGCCGCGGCGGCCTCGGTGCCTTCTTCATCTACCGCGACGACGGCCTTGTGGATGACCTTCTGGATATAAAGCTGTTCGAGGGTGGCGATGCCGGAAAAGTCAGCCTCATACTCGTCGAAAGCGATGGGCATACCTAAAGCGGTCAGCGCGTCCTTAAGGTCGAAGTCCGAAGAGAACTTGAACTTGGGCATGGTCAGTGAGACGTCGCCTGACTGCATTTGACCCAGGATCAGGTTTAGAGTATCAAAGTCCATCGAGTTTTCAAAAGCGGTGAAGTCCTGCGGCACGATGATATCCATAGCAATGCTGTCGCCCTCATAGGGCAGTTCTATAGCCTTCCAGTTATCGTTAAAAGCAATTTGGTACATTTCTCTCTGGGTCATCATAGGGATGGTGATTTGGGTGCCGTTCACCAGATTAAAGATACCGTCATGGGTGGAATTCTTGTCGAACTTGCTTTTCCAGTCCGCCTTGAAGTAAATGGCGTTGGTGAGGACAAGCCGGGTCAGGATATTTATCGAGCCTTCAGGAATCAGGTCTTCGATGAGCTGATTAGTCTGCTCGTAGATATAGTCGTTGATGGTCTGGCGCGCGCCTTCCGGGTCGTTGATGAAATCCAGTATCCTTAACCCAGCGCCGTAATTTTCCGCCAGCACGTCAAGGTAGCTATCAAGAAAGGGGTAGTCCTTTTGGCCCCAGACATCGTTAACGATATCGAGCTGAAAGTCAGCTTCTTCCGAGGTACGCAAGGCAAGCTGGAGAGCCAGATAATTGAACGCCGCGTGCAGTTCTTCCTGGTTAAGGTTGAACTCCATGGCGTCGGCCATTTGCTGTTCGGTTTCGCCCCGGGCGCCGGCATATGCCATCGCCATCATCAAAGAAATGCTATAGGGCGAATAGAACATGTTGCCGGTATTGTTTTCTTTCAGTACCCGGTACAAACTAAAAGCGAAGTCGCTGTTGCCGTTAAGCAGTGTTTGCAGGTCGGTAGCCGAAACCTGCGGCGAAGTGTCACGGGCAACATCCGATTTAAGCACCGCCGCCATGGCTGCCGACGGCCCGCAAGCAACCACGGAAACGGCCAGCAGTAAAAGCAATGCGATTACCAATATTTTTTTCATTTTACCCTCCCTGAAAGTTTATCTTCACCTATACATAACGGAAAAAAGAAAGCCAGGTTACTTTTGTATTTTCGCAATCATCCTAAATTCCCCTGTTAAAGCGTGAGCTTGCGCGCTAATAGTGCTATAATTAAATTGCGGAAAACCTGGTAGAAAGAGGAGATTTTTTCATGAACGACGAGCTTAAAGTATTTAGCGGAAACGCCCACCCCAAACTGGCTAAAGCGATAGCCGACTCGCTACATATACCGCTGGGCAAATGCGAAGTAAAGCCGTTCAGCAATGAAAATACCTTCGTGCGCGTTTTGGAAAACGTCAGAGAGCGGGACGTCTTCATCGTCCAGCCGATATCCTCGCCGGTCAACAGCAACATCATGGAGCTGCTTATAATGATTGACGCTATGAAGCGCGCTTCGGCGAGGCGAATTACCGCGGTGATGCCTTATTACGCTTACGGACGCTCGGATAAAAAAGACCAGCCCCGCGTCCCGATTACTGCCCGCCTGATAGCCGACCTGCTGACCGTTGCCGGCGCCAACCGCGTCCTCACTTTAGACCTGCATAAAGCCCAGATTCAGGGTTTCTTCAATATACCCGTGGATGAGTTAACCGCCTTCGAACTGCTGACTGATTACTTTAAAAAGCATAAGAAGAACATCATAAAAAATTTAGTGGTAATCGCCACCGACTTCGGCATCACCAAGCAGGCCAGGGACGTTGCCGCCTGGCTGGGGACATCGCTGGCTATCATGGAAAAACGACGCGTTGATAATAACGACAACACCGAACTGCTAAACGTCATCGGGGACGTTAAAGGTAAAAACGCTTTAATTGTTGATGAAGAAATAGACACCGCCGGCTCATTGGTTAAAGTCATTGACGCTTTAAAAGCCAAAGGCGCCAAGGAGGTCTATGCTTTTTCTACCCACGCGGTGTTCTCCAACGACGCCGTTAAGAAAATAGACGATTCTGTGTTAGAAAAGCTGTACGTCACCAATTCGTTGCCTTCCGCAGAGAAAAAGAGCGCTAAAAAGAAAATCGAGGTAATCTCCATAGCGCCGCTGCTCGGCGAAACGATTAAGCGTATACATACCGGCAAATCGGTAGGAGCCTTATTTGCCAAACAATGAAAAAATGGTAGAAGTCTACCTTGCCCATAATGCCATGGAAGCGCAGGTAATCAAGGGCCTGCTGGAAAGTTTCGACATCCCCTGTTTTCTTAAATCCAACGCCGCCCCGTCCGTTCACGTTATGACTATGGACGGCATGGGCGAAGTCAAGGTAATGGTGTTGGAATCGCTGGCGAAAAAAGCCAAAGAATTGATTGTGAGTAATAACGATGCCTAATATTTTTAGCGGATTATTCGATTCCAATGATAAAGAGATAAAACGCCTGCAGCGTTACGTGGACGCCGTCAACGAGCTGGAGGAGGAGTATAAAAAACTCACCGACGAGGAACTTAAAGCAAAGACGGCGGAGTTTAAAGCAAAGATAGCGGAGAAGTCCCGCAGTATTCAACCTAAACTGGAAGAGGCCAAGCAGGAACTTACAAAAGCAAAACAACAGGCTGATGCAGTTCTGGACTTCGGGCAATCCGACGCCGCCAGAGAAGTTAAACGCATCGAAGAAAAAATTAAACAACTGGAAAAAGACAGCCAGAAGCTGGAACAGGATGCGCTGGACGAAATACTGCCGGAAGCCTTTGCCGCCGTACGCGAGGCCGCCCGCCGCACGCTGGGCCAGCGGCATTACGATGTGCAGCTCCTCGGCGGGGTAAACCTGCACCAGGGCAAAATTGCCGAGATGCTAACCGGTGAAGGTAAAACACTGGTAGCAACCCTACCCCTCTATCTAAATGCGCTGACGGGGCGGGGGGTACACCTTGTAACCGTTAACGATTACCTGGCGCGGCGCGACCCTTACTGGATGGGGCCGGTCTATCACGCTTTAGGCGTGACCGTTGCCAGTATCTATCCGATGCAAACCCCGGATGAGAGAACTCCGGCATTACTATATGACCCCACTTACGATTCCGGCAAGGAAAAGGATATCTGGCGGCACTTCCGCCCCATTTCCCGTAAAGAGGCTTATCAAGCGGATATCACCTACGGCACCACCGCCGAGTTCGGCTTCGATTATTTAAGAGACAACATGGTAGTGGACCTGAGCCAACGCGTGCAGCGTCCGCTTTACTTTGCCATCGTTGATGAGGTGGACAACCTGCTGATTGACGAAGCGCGAACGCCGTTAATCATTAGCGGCCCCGCCGAAGACACTGGTGATTTGTATAAATCCGTCAACGACGTTGTTGCCAGAATGAACAAAAAAGTCCTGCCTTACGAATCCAAGACGCGCAATTTTGCCGAGCAAGAGGAGATGGAAAAATTCAGGCAGGAATTCGATTATATCGCTTATGAAAAAGACCATTACGCCGAGGCTACGGCGAGTGGACAGGAAAAGCTGGCGCGGGCTTTCCACATGCGGGTGGAAGACATCTTTGGCGGGGAGACCGCCGATGAAGGCTCGAATATGAGCTTCGATGAAGCCAAGAAAATCCACGACATCCAGTCAATCTTTAGACAGTCGCTGATAGCCCACTCGCTGTTTCACAAAGACCGCCAGTACGTCATTGAAGACAACGGCGAAATAGTCATCGTTGACGAGTTCACAGGGCGCAAGATGTACGGGCGGCGTTATTCCGACGGCCTGCACCAGGCTATAGAAGCTAAAGAGCGCGTCAAGGTGCAGCGCGAATCCATGACCTACGCCACCATCACCATCCAGAACTACTTCCGCATGTACGAAAAGCTGGCGGGCATGACGGGCACGGCGGCCACCGAAGCCGAGGAATTCGACAGGATTTACAAGCTGGACGTGACGCAAATTCCCACCAACCTTGATATGATACGCGATGACTCACCCGACCTGATTTATAAATCAGAGCCGGGCAAGTATAAAGCAATCGTGCAGGAAATAAAATCCCTGCACGACCGGGAAATACCGGTGCTCATCGGCACGGTATCTATTGATAAATCGGTGCAGTTGAGCGACATGCTAAAACGGCAGGGCATCAACTGCCAGGTGCTGAACGCTAAAGAGCATACCCGTGAAGGTGAAATCGTGGCGAACGCGGGGCGCCCCGGGATGGTCACGGTGGCAACGAATATGGCCGGCCGCGGCGTGGACATCGTGCTGGGGGGACGCAAACCGGAGAAGCCGGAAACCGACGACCCCGAAGCGATGAAACAATATGAAAAAGACCTTGCCGAGTGGCAGAAACAGCACGACAAGGTAATCGAAACGGGGGGACTGCACATCATCGGCACAGAACGGCACGAAGCCCGACGTATAGACAACCAGCTGCGGGGCCGCGCCGGACGCCAGGGCGACCCGGGACAATCGCGCTTTTTCATATCGCTGGAGGACGACATCATGCGCCGGTTTGGCGGCGACCGTATGAAAACCGTCCTCGGCTGGGTTGGCATGAGCGAAGACACGCCCATCGAAAACAAGATGGTCACCAATATGATTACCGATGTGCAAAAACGCGTCGAGGGATATCATTTCGACATCCGCAAAAACCTCGTCGAGTACGACGACGTAGTCAATACCCACCGCGACGTTATCTATAAGGAAAGGGATAAAGTCCTCTCCGGCGTTGACCTCAAATCCAATATTTTAGAAATGGTGAGTAAGGAAATCAGCAACGTCGTGGCTGCGCATCCGCGGGGGGAATATGGAGGGGAGGCGGACATCGGCGGCATCATTAAAGACGTCAGCCTCATCATGCCCCTGCCGCGTGATTTAGACGTAGACGCCCTCGCCGCTTCCAGCGAAAGGGACATCGAACAGGCGTTCATTGACATAGCGGTCAAGCTTTACGAGGACCGCGAACAACAGCTCGGCCCGGAAAAGTCACGGCTGCTGGAAAGACTGGTAATGCTCCAGATAATAGACAGGCTGTGGGTGGAGCATTTGACGGACATGGAGCGGATGCGTTTACAAGCCGGTTGGCAGACGTTAAGACAGATAAAATCGGTGGACGCCTACAAGAGCACCGGCTATGCGCAGTTCCAGACACTTTTAGAAAACATCCAGCATGAAATAGCTTATGTCATCTTCCACGTGGGGCTGACAGACCGCCCGGCCCAAAGAGCGCCGGTATCACCGATGGCGCAGGCCAACATGGGCTCTACCGGCGATAAGAAACCGGTAAGCTCCGGCAAGAAAAAGGTCGGCCGCAACGACCCCTGCCCCTGCGGTTCCGGCAAGAAATACAAGCACTGCTGCGGCAAGTAGCCATGACCAACGCCGAGATTGCCTTTATCTTTTCCGATATTGCCGCCAAGTTAAGACTTAAGAAGGACAACATCTTTAAGATAAGGGCGTACGAAAAAGTGGCGCGGTCAATCAGTGAGTTGAAAGAGCCGGTGGCAAATCTGGCGGCGGAGGGGCGGCTTAAAGAGATAGATGGGGCGGGCGAGGCGATAATAAAAAAACTCACCGAGATTGTTGAAACAGGCAAGCTCGAATTTTACGAAAAACTCAAGGCGGAGTTTCCGCAAAGGACACCGGCACAATGACGGATACCGAAAGCCGAATAGTTGCCACGGAATCCAGCGCGGCGGGCGACGCCGAGGCCATCCGCTATTTTAAGGAAGCCATCGCCTCCGGCAAGAACTGGTACACATCGATGCTGGAAGCCATAGGGCTTTGGTCCAGCGCGGCGGAAGAATATAAGGACCGCTCCTACGTTTACCTCATCGCCGGGGAGGCTTTTGACTGGTTGTTGTTAGCGGAGCGACTTTGCGAGACGGTAGAGAATCTTTTGCCGGAAGACGAGATGAGCGCCCTGCTTTTCCACGGCGTGCCGCCGGTTAAGCTGGACGCAGACGAAGTAAAAAAACTAATCGGCGATAAAAAATACCGGCAACACCTAAATTATTTTTACGGCGTTACCGTGGAAGAAGCGTTATTATTAGCCGTACAGGAAGCGATTGAAAAAGAGGTATGGGTGCAGGGGATAGGTAAAATCCTCTACACCAGCGACGAAGCCTATCACCGTATTTACGATTTAGATAAGGATGAACTGTTAAAGCAGTTCCGCAAAGAAACACATCACACACAGCGCCAGTCCATCACGCTGGACGAAATGAAGGAATTCACCTACTGGCTGTTCAAATACCGGTTAAAGCGCTGTGAAAAAGCACGCATTGCCTCTGATACAAAAAAGGCGCTGGACTTTTTGAAAAAACAGTGGCGGCAAAAGGGCGTTACCCAAACTCTTGCCGCCGATTTTATTGCAGATTCATTCCCCACGTAAACATCCGCCCCACATGGATTCCAGCCTACGCTGGAATGACAAATAAGCTTTATTCGTTTTTAGTGCCTTCCGGGGCGCGGACCATGAGTACCGGCACTTTAGAGTGATGCAGGACTTTATCCGTGACGCTGCCGAAAGCCAGACGCCGTACACCAGACCGCCCGTGGGTGGACATGGCGATTAAATCCGCCCCGGTTTCATCAGCCGCTTGAATGATTTGTTCGGCGGCGTTGCCGGTGGGTACCATCGTCTTTACCGTGATGCCCTTTTTCGTTAACGGTTCGCCGGCCTTGATAAGATATTTATCAACGTTCTGCTTAATCAGTTTTAGCTCTTCCTCGGTATAGGAGACCGGCGCGCTGGCCTCGCCGACGACGACCCAGTGGCGTAAAAGCGTTATCACCCCGATGAGGATGACCTCTACGCTCGTCCCTTTTGCCAGCTTGCTGAAGAGCTGCTCGATGGCCGGAATGGCAGCCTCACCCACCTTTGACCCATCCAGTGGAACCAATACTTTAGAGAACATAACCTCACCTCCTGATGTTTATTACACTTCTAAAGCTACACCAGTATATTAGCACCGGCAGTAACTTTTGTCACAAACGTTAATCCGGTATCAGCCTTTTGCCCATACTAACGACTTCATCGCGCTTGTAGCCGATACGCTCGTAGAATATCATGGCGTCACGGTTGTCAGCAAGCACCTGCAGATTGAGTTTGGGGCAGCCACGCTCCAAAAGCATTGCTTCTAAAGCATTCATCAACTGCCTGGCATATCCCTTATGCCGGTATGCCGGGTCAACGCCGAGGTAATTTACCCAGCCCCGGTGCCCTTCATAGCCACCCATACCGGTGGCGACGACTTTGCCGTCGAGAAGCCCGATAAGAAACAGTTCCGGGTTGACCTTGAGTTTGCGCTGGATGTCTTTCTGGGGATTATTGTTAGGGCGGACTAAATGGCACTTTTGCCACAAAGCGATGACGGCGTCCTGATATTCAGGGGAATAGGGTTGGATTTTCATAGATATGTAAAAACCCCCTCAATCCCCCTTTACAAAAGGGGGAGGGTGAGGACTAAAGCAGCCCCTTGACCTTATCAAGTATCTTATCCGCCACCTCGCGCTTGGACATTAAAGGCAGCTCTTCCGTTTTACCTTTTTTATCAATAATGACGACACGGTTGGTGTCCGCGTCAAAGCCGCTGTCGGTTTTAGTGATATCGTTAGCGATTATCAAGTCGAGCTTTTTACCGGTTAGTTTCTTTTTAGCGTTAGCCACCAGGTTCTCGCTCTCGGCGGCAAAGCCTACTTTAATGAAATTCCCTTTGACTTCGCCCAAGATATCAGGCGTTTTGACCAGATTGAGCGTCAAGTTTTTACCCGACTCTTTCTTAATCTTATTACCGGCGGCAATTTCCATCTGGTAGTCGGCCACGGCCGCCGCCATAATTAAAACGTCAGATTTCTTAACGGCTTTTTCCACTTCCTTTTTCATCTCCAGGGCGGTAGGGGCTTTAACTAAAGTAACGTCAGCCGGAGCGTCCAGTGAGACATTGGCCGAAATTAAAGTCACTTTTGCGCCGCGGTCGCGCGCCGCCTCGGCTAAAGCGTAACCCATCTTACCGGAGGAGCGGTTGCCGATATGGCGGACGGGGTCAATCGGCTCGCGGGTGCCGCCGGCCGTAACGACGACGTGTTTACCTGATAAATCCTTCTTTTGCCCTAAAGCGGCCTCAATGGCGGCGATGATTTCCGGCGTATCGGGGAGGCGTCCTTTGCCCATCTTGCCTGACGCCAAGCGCCCGTATCCGGGCTCGATAAAGCTAAAACCGCGCGCCTTGAGTTTGGTGATGTTTTCCTGCGTCACCTTGTTGCTGTACATCAAGTCATTCATGGCGGGGGCAATGACCACCGGCGCTTTAGTCGCCAGCACCACCGTGCCCAGCATATCGTCGGCGATGCCCGCCGCCAGCCGGGCGATGGTATTGGCCGTCGCCGGGGCAACGATTATAGCGTCAGCGGCTTCGGCTAAAGCGACGTGTTCGACGCTCCATTCCGAAGCCAGCTCAAACATATCGGTGACCACCGGGCGGTGGGTAATATTGCGTAAAGTTAAGGGGGTGATGAACTTCATCGCCGCCTCGGTCATAATGACCTCTACTTTAGCCCCCGCCTGCGTCAGCTTGCTGGCAAGGTCGGCGGCTTTATAGGCGGCAATGCCCCCGGTAATCCCCAGAATAATCGTCTTGTTTTTTAACATGTTGTTTTATTCACCCTCGCCCTGCCCTCTCCCGTCAAGAGAGAGGGAGTTAGAATTACTCCCGGTTTAAATCGTGGATAACCTTAACTCCATAAAGAGTCAGGTTAGGATTGACTACATCTATAACCTTAGTTTCTTTGCCGAAAATGCCGGCGTAACCGCCGGTTGCCACGACTGTGGCTTTTTCGCCCAGTTCCTTCTGGATGCGACTCACAATGCCCTCGATAAGCCCTATCCAGCCGTAAATCAGGCCCGACTGCATGGCGGCCTGGGTGCTGTCGCCAATGACTTTCTTGGGACGAGTGAGGTCAACGCGGGGCAGAGCGGCGGTGCGGGTATAAAGCGCCTCGGCGGAGATGCCCAACCCGGGGGCGATAACACCACCCACGTAATCGCCACCCTTGGAGACGATAGCAAAAGCGGTAGCCGTCCCTAAAGCCACAACGATAATGGGGGGTTTGTAGAGGTGTAAAGCCGCCGCCGCGTTAGCGATAAGGTCGGAGCCGACCTCGCGGGGGTTGGGATAACGGATGCGGACGCCGGTTTTAATGCCGGGACCCACTATCAGCGGCTCGATGTGAAAATACCGTTCAAATAATTCGTTGAATGTGGTCAAAAGCGGCGGCACGACGCAGCTCATGGCGCCTTTTTTGATGTCTTTAAAATCTATACCCTCGTACTTTAAAAGGTTGGAAAGCATTACGGCATATTCGTCGGCGGTACGCTGGACGCCGGTAAAAATGCGCCAGGTCGCCTTAAGCTCTTCGCCGTCGTACATGCCCGCTTTAATATTGGTATTAGCGATGTCTAAAACCAGCAGCATATTATTCTCCTCTTTAGCCCCGGCTTCTCAACTGCTTGATGACCAGCGGCAGCGCCGGAAGCAGGTCAGATGCAATCATACCGGTATCGCCCAGTTCATCTCTTATTTTATCACCGGCGGCGGCGTGCAGGTAGACCCCCAGCGCCGCAGCGTCGAATGAATCAAGCCCCTGCGCTTTAATCCCGGCGATGACCCCCGCCAGAACGTCGCCCGTGCCAGCCGAAGCCAGACCAGCATTGGCGAAGGGGCTAATGCGGCACCGCCCGTCCTGTGCGGCGATGACGGTGAAGGCTCCTTTAAGCACGATTGTTTTCTGCCATTTCGTGGCGAATTGCAGGGCAATCGCCGCCCGGTCAGACTGAATTTCTTCAATGGTTAAGCCGGTGAGGCGCGCCATCTCGCCGGGGTGGGGGGTGAGGATAGAGTCGTCCGGTATTTTACGCGACCAGTCCGGCAGGCGGGACAAAATATTTAAAGCATCGGCATCTATAATCAATGGTGGCAAATTTTCCTTGGAAAGCAAACTGCTTAAACACTCGACGGTGGCGGGGTTTTGACCCAGGCCGCAACCGACCAGATAAGCATTGTACTGCCCGCATCCCTGATGAACGATTTCGGCGCCGGCACCGGCGACAATACCGGGACGGGATTCGGGGAGGGGCAAATAAGTTGCCTCGGCGAGCTTGGAGGCGATAATCGGCAGCAGACTAGCGGCGGTAGCTAAAGTAACCAGCCCAGCCCCAACGCGCGCCGCCCCACTGCAGGCAAGGTATGCCGCACCAATGTAGTTTATAGAACCGGCGGATATCAACACCCGCCCGAAAGTGCCTTTATTGGAATTAAGCGGCCGTTGTGGCAAATTAGCAGCTGCCCAGTCAGGCGTCAGTAATTCAAATTTGACATCATCGGCGAGTTTTTCCGGGATGCCGATGTCCGCGATAATAACCTCCCCTGTCCTTTCCGCCCCGGGGAAGCGATAGAGACCCATCTTGGGCATCGCCAGCGTAACCGTAAGGTCGGCGGCGGGGCAGGCGGGGTCTAAAGCACCGGTATCGGCGTTCATGCCAGAGGGGAGGTCTATAGCAACTACTTTTAGTTGGCGTTCCTGCTTGGCGGTATTGACCTTTTCCAGCACCTGTTTAAAGAGACCTTCCAACGGACGCATCTTACCGGTGCCCAGTAAACCGTCAATCACGCAGGTGGCACCGTTCAGTAAAGCGTCAAACTTTTTTAAGGCTTTATCTGCTTTGGCGTCAACGCAGGTGATTTTCTTGGCTTTAACTAACTTTAGGTTAGCGTCGGCGGCAGACCTAGGGCTGCAAAGATAGACCACTACTTTAGCGCCCCACCCTGCCAAATAACGCGCCGCCACCAGACCATCACCACCGTTGTTGCCACCGCCGACCAGGCAGATGATGTTTTGTTTCTTAATGTCACCGAGGAAGTCACGCGTAGCTTCCGCTACGGCTTTACCGGCGTTTTCCATCAGCACCTTCACCGGTTTGCCCAGCTTAATGCACTCGCTGTCTATTTTTCTCATCTGTTCGGCGGTAACAATTTTCATGAGATATTATGTCTCCCTGTTGCATTGAGTGTAGCAATAAACCCGATGATGGTCAAGGGAGGGTAATCGTTTTAAAAGGAAGGAATCACACGGAAAACGCAACTATTACGATGCGTATTTTCTGAATATCAGCACCGAGTTGTGTCCACCGAACCCGAAGGAATTGGATACAACCGTTTTAACCTCGGCCTTGCGGGCGGTGTTAGGCACATAGTCGAGGTCACATTCCGGATCGGGGTTGGTGAGATTTATGGTGGGTGGAATGATGCCGCGTTCCATCGTCAAGAGGCTAATCACGGCTTCGACGCTACCGGCCGCGCCCAATAAGTGCCCCAACATAGATTTGCTGGCGGATACGGGTATCTTTTTAGCGCGTTCGCCGTAAACGCTTTTAATTACGTTGGTCTCGGTGCGGTCATTCAAAAGCGTCGCCGTGCCGTGAGCGTTGATGTAGTCCACTTCTTCAGGACTAATTCCGGCCTGCGCTAAAGCGATTTTCGAGGCGCTAATGGCACTGGCACCGTCGGGCATAGGCTGGATGAGGTGAAAAGCGTCGCTGGTGGCGCCATATCCAACCAGTTCGGCAAGGATGGGCGCGCCGCGCTTTAAGGCATAATCGGCTTCTTCCAATACTAAAATGCCAGAGCCTTCCGCCATGACAAAGCCTGTTCTTTTAGCGTCGAAGGGGCGACACGCCTGCTTAGGATTATCACCCTTAGCAGATAATGCTCTGATATTATTGAAGGCGGCGATGACAATGGGAATAATCGGGGCTTCCGTCCCACCAGCAACCATTACCTTGGCGCCGCCGAGGCGGATAAAGTTATAGGCCTGCCCGATGGCATCGCTGCCGCTGGAACAGGCGGCGGATATCGAAAAGTTGACACCTTTTGCTCCTAAGACTAAAGACACCTGCACCGGGGCGGCGTCGCCGGTCATAGTGGGGGCTAAAATGGGGCTGACCCTGTCTGGCCCTTTTTCCATCAATATTTTCTGCTGTTCGGAAACAGAGAGTAAGCCGCAGACGCTGTTGCCGATGATAACCCCGATGTCTTGGGCGTTGGAGGGGTCAATCGTCAGTTTAGCGGACTGGACGGCCTGCAGGCTGGCGGCAACGGCGAATTGTGTAAAGCGGTCCATGCGCTGCGCCTGCTTGCGGTTGAGGTATGCCGTCATATCGAAGTTTTTAACCTCGGCGCCAATCTTGGTTTCAAAATCGGTGGTATCAAAGCTGGTGATATAACCCACGCCGGACTCGCCGGCGATTAAAGACGCCCACATATCATTAACGTTATTGCCTATCGGGCTGACTGCCCCGATACCGGTGACTACTACTCGCTTATGCCCGTTGCTTGAATTCCCGGTCATTATTGAGTTGTCCTCCACGAATATTTGATTTTATGTATACCGATATGTCTCATTATATCATGAAATATTGCTTTTTCAACGCAATAGCTAGATATTTTTGGTATTTGAAACCCTTTTATCGTATCTAACTTAATAGAAATCGTTTAGTTAGTATATTCTATCAATTCTTTTATAATTAGAACTTGTGTTCTTTTTAAAAAAGTGGTAAAATACTCTCCAGAGGTTTTCAATATGCCATCCGATTCCATCATCGTCAAGGGCGCCCGCGAACACAATTTAAAGAATATTGACGTGGAGATTCCACGCGATAAGCTGGTGGTAATTACCGGCGTTTCCGGTTCCGGCAAGAGCACGCTCGCTTTCGATACCATATACGCCGAGGGACAGCGCCGCTATGTGGAGTCGCTCTCCGCCTACGCCCGCCAGTTCCTGGGGAGGATGGAAAAACCGGACGTGGACTACATCGGGGGGTTAAGCCCGGCGATATCCATCGACCAGAAGGGCCCCAGCAAGAATCCCCGCTCCACCGTGGGGACTGTTACGGAAATTTACGATTACCTCCGCCTGTTATTTGCCAGGGTGGGGCATCCACACTGTCCCCAGTGCGGACGGGAAATTACCGTGCAGTCGGTACAGCAGATTGTGGACGCCGTGCAAAAGCTGCCCACAGAAAGCCGCATTATGGTGATGGCGCCCATTGTCACCGAGCGCAAGGGCGAGTATCAATCTGTTTTCGACGACCTGCGCAAGCAGGGCTACGCCAGGGTGCGCATTGACGGTAAAGTCCACGAGCTTTCGGAAAACATCGGGACATTAAGCAAATATAAAAAGCATTCCATCGCGGCGGTCGTCGACCGGCTGGTGGTGGGGAACAGCGAGAACCGGACGCGGCTTTCGGACTCGGTGGAAACGGCGCTTAAGCTGGGCAACGGCACAGTGCTGGTATCAATCATCGGCGGGGAGGAAATGCTCTTTTCAGAACACCTCGCCTGCGTTCATTGCGGCATCAGCATCGGCGAAATCGCACCGCGCAGCTTCAGCTTTAACACACCCTACGGCGCCTGCCAGGCCTGCACCGGGCTGGGCTTTAAACACGTTATTGACCCCGACCAGGTTATCAATAAAGAGCTTTCAATTTTAGAGGGCGCGATTGTCCCCTGGGCAACGCATAACTGGTACCTCTGGCGCGTCAGAGAATTAGCCAGAAGGTATAATTTTTCTTTAAGCACGCCGTTGAAAAATTTAAGCAAGGAAGCCCTGACCGTCCTCCTTTACGGGGAGGGCGGACCAACGCGTACCTACCGCCGCTTTGGGCGCATCGTCCGGCGCACCGAGGGCTTTGAGGGCATCGTCAACGCGCTGGAACGAGTCCACCACGATACCGAGTCGGAAGGCTCGCGCGAGCATTACGAACGCTACATGGTTTACAAGCCCTGCGAGGAGTGCCAGGGCAAGCGACTTAAGCCGGAGTCCTTGGCTGTGCTAATCGGGGATAAGAATATTATGGACATCTGCGCAATGCCGGTGACACACGCTTTAGAGTGGACCGACGAAATCGAGAAAAACGTTTTGACCGAGCGCGAGATGATGATTGCCCAGCAGATACTTAAAGAAATCAGGACGCGCCTCGGCTTCCTTAAAGACGTGGGGCTGGACTACCTTTCCACCGGCCGCGCCTCGATGACTTTAAGCGGCGGGGAGTCACAGCGCATCAGGCTCGCCACGCAAATCGGGAGCGGGTTAATGGGGGTGCTTTACGTCTGCGACGAGCCGACGGTCGGGCTGCATCCCGCTGATGACTATAGATTGATACAGACGATGCAGCGGCTGCGTGATTTGGGCAATACGATTTTGGTCGTAGAGCACGACGAGGCAATGATGCGCGCCGCCGACCACATTATAGATATGGGGCCCGGCGCGGGCGAACACGGCGGCTATATCGTCGCGGAAGGCACGCTGGACGACATTTTGAAGAATGAAAAGTCGCTGACGGGGCAATACTTAAGCGGCGCTAAAGTGATAACCCTCCCCACCTCAAGACGTTCCGGCAACGGCAAGGAACTGGTGATTAAAGGCGCGCGCCAGAACAATTTGAAAAACATCGACGTGCACATTCCGCTGGGCAAATTCGTCTGCATCACCGGCGTTTCCGGCTCCGGTAAAAGTACGCTGGTGGACGAGATTCTCTACCGCAAGCTGGCACAGGTTTTCTACCGTTCTAAAGAGCGCCCCGGCGAGTGCGACGAAATAAACGGGCTGGAAAACATCGATAAAGTCATTAACATCGACCAGTCGCCAATCGGGCGGACGCCCCGTTCCAATCCCGCTACTTACACGGGAGCTTTCGGGCCGATGCGCGATTTATTCGCCTCCGTGCCGGAAGCGCGACTGCGCGGCTACGGTCCCGGGCGTTTTTCCTTTAACGTCAAGGGCGGGCGCTGTGAAGCCTGCGGCGGCGAGGGCTTTATTCAGATTGAGATGCAGTTCCTGCCGGACGTCACCGTGCCGTGCGAGGTTTGCAAGGGCAAGCGGTACAACACCGAAGCGCTGGAGATTAAGTTCAAGGGCAAGAACATCGCCGAGGTGCTGGACATGACGGTCTCGCAGGCGCTGGAGTTCTTTGAGAATATACCGAGGCTGAAAAACAAGCTCGCCACTTTACACGATGTGGGGCTTGGCTATATTCATCTGGGGCAGCCCGCCCCTACCCTTTCCGGCGGGGAGGCACAAAGAGTTAAGCTCTCCACCGAACTATCGCGACGCTCCACCGGCAGCACGCTTTATATTCTGGATGAGCCGACGACCGGCCTTTCGTTCGACGACGTAGCGGCGCTATTAAAGGTGTTGCAAAAGCTGGCGGACGCCGGCAATACCGTTGTGGTCATCGAGCACCACCTGGATGTGATTAAGAACGCCGACCACATTATAGATTTGGGGCCGGGGGCGGGGGATAAAGGCGGCTACGTGGTGGGGACAGGCACACCGGAAGAGGTGGTTAAGTTGAAAAAGTCCGCGACGGGGGATTATTTGAAGAGGGTGCTGTGATGGAAACAGGGAAATCAGATAAAAAACAAATAAAAAAAAGACGAACCCCGTTAAGTAATGAAGAGATCATCAAATCTCTAAAAGAACAGTTGGAAATGTTAAGTAAGTCTTGTGAGAGATTCGATCGTGGTGATGAACTTGAAGCCAAGAACATCGCAATTCGTTTACGTATTATTTGGTACAATAAAGGACAATCGAAGGGGTTGGCATCCCAACTCAATCTTGATGAAGAAGTTGTTGACACTTCCTTTTGTGTTCCTCGAGCCATTTTTACTGATAAAGATACGCCATCAGATGAAAAACGACTATTTACTATGGGTGGAAGAAGAGTGTATTCACCTGTTTTTGATGATGGCCCAGGAGGGACAGCAAAGGTGCCATTCTTTCACTGGTGGAATGGCAATGTGATAAAAGATATAAATAAAAATCAGTTTACGAGAAAAGACGTGATTCTTGAAGTTGCAGATACGGATGGTGGAGCTCATGTTGATTCATCTCTAGTATCCGAGTATTATGCGTTAACAAGAAATGAAACATTCGGCGTTATACGTGTTGTACCAACCAAAGACCCAAAGATATTCACTAAAATCAGTTCACCATCACCAGTCGCTGTAACTCTGAGACAAATTGGACATGAAACCTTAAAAACACTTGTTCCTGATTATAATTATAATGGACGTATTTTTTATCCAGGGCCTTCTTTAGCATATTTTAGTGCGCATTTAACTCCTCGGGAAAAATAAATACTTCGGGGGCGGAGCAGGGTGGGCAGTACTGGCATTTCACCCTCACCTGACCTCTCCCGTTGAGGGAGAGGAATAAACGCCATATTTTTGACAAATCTCCTCGACTCATTATAAATTGACATAGGTAGTATTAAGTTCAGGAGGGACTACGATGGGTCTTTTACTGTTACTAGGTATTATACTTGCCATTTTATGGGCGCTGGGCATGTGGGTTTTTAGTTGGGGCAGTTTAGTCCATATACTCATTGCGGCTGCAGTTATTCTCATAATCATATGGCTGTTAAGAGGTTTATTCAGAAGGCGCTAAATACCTATACATACCGAACGAGATTCTTCCACTTCTGCGGAAGAGTCAGAATGACAGATATGTTATAGCCCTCTTAAGTATTCCGGACGGAGGAGGGCGGGGTCGTTTGACGCAATTACCTTTTCAAGCTCTTTAATCATTCTGTCTTTGTCCTGCGGCAGAGTACCCCTAACGCTAAAGTAGTTGGACGCGTGCATGGAGCTGAAAAAGCACTTAGTGAAGCTGGTCTGCCGTATGATAGCCAGCAATTCTTTAACGGACTCCATGGGTGTGATTAGTTTGAACTTGCCCTCTTTTACGTCGTTGTAAAGGGGGGTGCCGGGGATTACCGAAAGCGTCAGAGCGCCTACGTAGTCGGGGTCCATTTCCGTCAAGGCTTTGGCGGTGGCGGCAACATGGCGCCGGCTGCCCTCCGGGCCACCCAGCCCTAATATTATTGTGACCGAACTTAAGATTCCCGCTTCTTTAATTCTTTTAGCAGCCTTGATTATCTCCGCCGCCGTCATGCGTTTATCAATGCGCTTTAAAGCCTCGTCGTCACCGCTTTCCAGCCCAATGTAGAGTATGCCCAGTTTAAGCTTACGCAGTTCTTCAAGCTGGCTGACGCTAAGCCTTAAAACGTCATGAGCAGTACCATAAGCGGCGATTCTTTCAACGTGGGGCAGTTTTTCGTTAATGTAGGCAAGTATTTCCTTCAAGTCATCAAAGGGATAGACTAAAGCGTCGCCGTCCTGCAGGAAAATCTGCTGCCCGTCCCACTCCTGTGCTAAAGCGTAAACGATTCTGGGCTGCCCGCCGGTGATGATACCACTGTTTATAAAACTGGCTAAAGCGTCAACTTCCGCTTTGACTTCCGTCTTATCGCGCACCTGCAATTTTAAGCCGTAGAAATTACAAAATGTGCAGGTGTTATTAGAACAACCGGCGGTCAACGGCAGGTAATAGCTCCGCCATTCACTCGGGGGGCGGATAATATCGGGGCGCTGGAATGTTGCGGTCATCTCTTATTTTATTATTGACCAAGGAGGCGGATTTAATCAACCCAAATATAAAGGGGGAGGCGGAAAAAGTGTTTCGCCTCCCCCAATTAGTTTATCTGTAAAAACGCTTATTCCAGAGTTTCGACCAGTTCCATTTCCTTACGGTCGCCTCTAAGCATGGCGTTGAGTTCATCGGTAAAGAAGAATTTTTCCTCGCCGAAAGCCGGCTTGAGTTCGGTGTACCAAAGCGCCTTATCATCGTAGGCGGCGTGGAAGGGACGCGCTACCCAGTCCGGATTCCTGCCCTGTATCATGCGGAATGTCATGATTTTCTCGCCCTGTATCTCGGATACGCCCAGCATCTGCACCTTGCCCGGCAGGCAGGACATACTCGGCCCACGGGCGCTGCGGCAAAGCCCGCTGACGGACTGGTAGGCTTTGCGGAAGATATTCCAGGCTTCCACCAGGGGAACCCCGAAGTAATGCTGGGCGCCGGTGTTCCTGGCGATGAACATGTAGTAAGGCGTGCAGTCGAGCTGCACCTGACGCCGCCACATTTCCGCCCAAATTTTCGGGTCATCGTTGATGTGCTTTAATAACGGGGACTGGGTCCTGATGGGGACGTCAATGCCGAGAAGGCGTTTAATAGCCTGTTTAGCATAATCGGTTTCCAGCTCGACTGGGTGGTTGAAATGCGCCATCAGCGCCAGGTGTTTGCCAGAGTTTTTGACCTCTAGGAAAAGCCGGATTAAGTCATCGGCGTCGCTATCGGTTAGGAACCGGAAGGGCCAATACGAAAGAGCTTTGGTGCCGACCCGGATATTGCGTACGTGGGGCAGGTTAGCTTCGAGGAGCGGCCTGATGTACTTGGCCAGTATTTCCGTTTTCATCAAAAGCGGGTCGCCGCCGGTAAAGAGGACATCGGTTATCTCCTCATGCTCGGCGACGTAACGCGCCAGCATCTCCGCATCATTGGCGGCGAACTTCAGCTCGTCCATGCCAACGAATTGCGGCCAGCGGAAGCAAAACGTGCAGTAGGCGTGGCAGCTTTGCCCCTTGCTGGGGAAAAATAAAACCGTCTCGCGGTATTTGTGCTGCATGCCGTGAAGC